>CAIXOZ010000191.1 GCA_903921295.1 uncultured cyanobacterium
CCCTGGCGCTGCTGGAGAGTGGTGGTCATGAGAACGGGGTGCCCGGAGGCGGAAAAGAAGATCGGAAAGCTCCGATGAGGGCAATGTAACGGAACTTTGCGGCTCTGCATCGCCCCGGCCGCCCCGGATCCGATGAGCCCTAGCGATGGCATCGATCAGCTGCGCTGATCACCCCAGTCACCACAGGCGTTTCCAGGCCCCTGCCGGCGATCCGCTCACGGACCCGGCACCGGCCCGGCATCGCAGTCCGCAGGCGCAGTCCGTCGCCAGCACGCAGACGCCGCCGCGCCATCACCTTGACGCTTGCACTGCAACCGTGCAATGATTGAGCCATGGATGACTCTGTCCCAGGCTCTCCGCACCAGCCCAACGGTCGTGCCGATTCCGGCGAACGCGACCTTGCGGCCGAGAGCTACGGCCTCGAGGAGCTGCTGGCCCTGGCCGGCGAGCGCCTCGGCGAAGAGATCACTCCACGCACTGTGCGTCTCTACGCCACCCAGGGGTTGATCGATCGCCCCGGTCGCGAGGGACGCAGTGCCATCTACAGCGGGCGTCACCTGTTGCAGCTGCTGCTGATCCGCTCCCTCGCAAGGCGCGGCCTCAGCCTCACCGCCATCGCCCCGGTGGTGGCCGGCAGCGATGCCGAGCTGCTCAGCCAGCTGCGCCAGCTGGAGGACCCAACGGCTCCTGATCCCAGCCGTCGTCTCTCGGCCTCTTTCTCCAGCGAGCAGCTACAGGCTCTGGCCTATCTCGATGAGCTGAACAGCGAGGAGAGCGATCCCAGCGATCAACCCTCGGGGCTGTTGTCGCTGCTCGGCGCGCCCCTCACCACCGGCTCGCTCACCCAGAAGCTGCGCAGCAGGCTCTCGGCCCGATCATCCGGCCGCTCCAGCGCCGCCTCCAGCCGCTGGCATCGCTTCTCCCTGGCGCCCGGGGTGGAGCTGCACCTGAGCGATTCGGCCTCGATTCCACCCACTGGCTCGCGCCGTGAGGCCTGGCTGCAACGCCTGGTCGATCGCCTGCGCGAACAGCTCGACAGCGACGGGTGATCAGGGGCGGTTCCGGTTCGTTTTTCCAGCTTTTTTTTCACCACACCAATGACCCCTTCCCTGCACTTCCGGCCGCTGCGGCCGGCGGTGGCGGCCGATGGCGCCTCCACCCTCGATCTGCTGATCACGGTTCAGCCCCCCGAGCGCTTGGCCGAGGAACCCAACCAGAGCCGGCCGCCGCTGAACCTGGCGCTCGTGATCGATCGCTCCGGCTCGATGATCGGTCGCAAGCTCTGCTATGCCCGCAAGGCCGCCCAGTTCCTCGCCGGTGAACTGAATGATCGTGACCATCTGGCGATCGTCACCTTCAACAGCGCGGTGAACGTGCTCGTGCCCTCCCAGCCCGTGCGCGATCCGCTGCGCTTCATCAGCGCCATCAACACAATCCAGGCCGGTGGCGCCACCGCCCTCTTTGATGGCTGGCGCGCCGGCGCCACCGAGGTGGCGAACCAGCTCAATCCCCAGGGCCTGAACCGGGTGCTGCTGCTCTCCGATGGCCAGGCCAACAAGGGCCTCACCAACCAGCGGCGGATCGCCAACCGGGTGGAGGGGCTGACCCAGCGCGGCATCAGCACCAGCGCCTTTGGCCTCGGCAGCAGCTTCGATGAAGACCTGATGGGGGCGATCGCCAGCGCCGGCGATGGCACCCTCGCCCAGATCGAATCACCCGAACAGCTGGACGATCTCTATGCCAGTGAGCTGCAGGGTCTGGCCGGCACGCTGGCCCGCCGCGTCGGCATCCGCATCGCGCCCCGCCACGGCGCCCAGCTGGTGGAGGTGTTCAACGACCTTGAGAAGCTCGAGGATGGCAGCCTGCAACTGCCCAACCTGCGCGCCGGCCAGGAGCTGACCGTGGGCCTGCGCCTGCAGCTGCCCGCCTGGGTTCCGAACCAGGAGATCTGCAGCGTCCGGCTGGCCTGGAACAGCCCCGGAGGCGATGGCCGCCAGGAGCTCCAGGCCTCGTTCACCCTGCCGGTGATGGCGGCCACCGATCTGCAGGGCCTTGCGGCCGATGCGGTCGTGGCCGAACAACTGGCCCTGCTGCAGGCCAACCGCCAGCGCCGATTGGCGATCGAGCAGCTCGATGACGGCGACATCGACGGCGCCGAGGACACCCTGCTCTCGGCCACCGCCTTGTTCTCCCTCATTCCCGACTCCGAGCTCACCCGGCGGGAGCTGCGGATGCTGGAAGAGAAACGGGCCCTGCTCCGCCAGGACCAGAACCTCAGCCGCAAGCGCCTCAGCCGGGAATCGCTGCGCTCCCGGCTCAACATCTGGAGCGGCGGAGATGGCAGCGCCTGAGCCCACGGCGCCGGTGCTGGCGATCGGCGATGTGCACGGCTGCGCCTCCCTGCTGCGGGAGGCGCTCTGGCCCCATCTGGGCAGCGGCGTGGAACTCAGCGCTTGCTCTCAGCCCAGCTCCGGCAGGCCCGCAGGGTTACCGCGCCAGAAGATGTCGGGCTGCAGGGGCGTGAGCGAAGCGCCGCCACTGTGCACATAGGCCACATCGGTGGGCCAGTGGGCGGGGCCGGAGACCTCGGCGTCGAGATCGTTGGCCACCTCACCGGCGAGCCAGTAGTAGGTGCGGCCGCGGGGATCGACGCGGCGATCGAACTGATCGGTGTAGCGGCGCACGGCATTGCGACACCAGCGCACCGGGCCGATCGACTCCAGCGGCCGGGGCGGCACATTGAGGTTGAGCAGCATCCCCTCCGGCCAGCCCTCCGCGAGCATCCGGTCGACCAGATCCAGAGCGAGGTGTGCCGCCGGGGCGAACTGGCGCCACTGGAAATCGGCGCTGCTCACGGCCAGGGCCCGCAGCCCCTCGATCGTGCCCTCCATCGCCGCTGAGACGGTGCCGGAATAGAGCACATCGGTGCCGAGATTCGGGCCGTGGTTGATGCCCGACAGCACCAGATCCGGCCACTCCTCCAGCAGCGAGAAGAGCGCCAGCTTGACGCAATCGCTGGGGGTGCCGCTGCAGGCCCACGCCCGCACCCCATCATCAAACAGCTCATCGGCGCGCTCGGCCCGGATCGGCGTCTGCAGGGTGAGGCCGTGACCGGTGGCCGACCGCTCCTGATCCGGGCAGACCACCGTCACCTGATGGCCGCGGCCCACGGCGGCATTGGCCAGGGTGCGGATCCCCTCGGCGAACACGCCGTCGTCGTTGCTGATCAGAATCCGCAGGGGGGCCAAGGATCGATCCACAGGGTGCTGGCCGCAACCTAGGCGCCGGTCGCTTCTTACAGTCAGGCGCCGTGTTCTGTCCGACGTGAGCGCCACCATCAGCCTGCAGCAGCTCACCGATCAGCTGGAGCAGCTGGAGGCCGAGGCCGCCGCCGCCATCGCCGCCGCCGGTTCCGCCGCAGAGCTCGAGGAGCTGCGCGTCGGTCTGCTCGGCAAGAAGGGACGCCTCTCCGCCGTGCTCGGGGCCATGGGCCGCCTGCCGGGCGAGGAACGGCCCCTGGTGGGCCAGCGCGCCAATGTGCTCAAGGATCAGGTGCAGAGCCTGCTGAGCGAGCGGCTGAGCGCCGTCAAGGGAGCGGCGCTGGCGGAGCGGATCGCCCGTGAAACGATCGATGTGACGATGCCGCCGAGCTATGTGCCGGCCGGCCATCGCCACCCGCTGCAGAGCACGGTCGAGGAGATCGTGGACATCTTCGCGGGCCTCGGCTACCGGGTGGAGGAAGGGCCTGAGATCGAAAGCGATCACTACAACTTCACGGCCCTGAACATCCCGGAGAACCATCCGGCCCGGGACATGCAGGACACCTTCTATCTGTCGGAGCACGAGCTGCTGCGCACCCATACCTCACCGGTGCAGATCCGGCATCTGGAAAGCAATCCGCCGCCGGTGCGGATCGTCGCCCCTGGGCGGGTCTTTCGACGCGACGCCGTGGATGCCACCCACTCGCCGGTGTTCCACCAGGTGGAGGTGCTGGCGATCGATGAAGGCCTCGACTTCAGCCACCTGCGGGGCACGGTGACCGCCTTTCTGCAGCAGTTCTTCGGTGATCTGCCGGTGCGTTTCCGGGCGAGCTATTTCCCCTTCAC
>CAIXOZ010000192.1 GCA_903921295.1 uncultured cyanobacterium
AGGTCAGGTGGAGCGCTACCGCGGCGCCGAATTCACGGTTGAATTCCTGCCCAAGATGAAGATTGTCACCGTCGTCAATGACGACAAGGTGGAGGAAGCCGTCAAGGCGATCGCTGAAGCCGCCCACACCGGCGAAATCGGCGACGGCAAGATCTTCGTCTCGCCTGTGGAGACAGCGATCCGGATCCGCACCGGCGATCGCGATCAGTCCGCGATCTGAGTCCTGCAGGGTTCCACGCCCTTGATCAGCCCCGCCCCCGGCCCAGCGCCGGGGGCTTTTTGATGCCCGATACCCTGACAGGATCCCGAACGGAACCAATGAGCTCTGCCCCGGAAGATCGTTTCGACCTGATCGTGCTTGGGGCCGGCTCCGGTGGACTGGCCGCCAGCAAGCGCGCCGCCACCCACGGGGCCCGGGTGGCCCTCGTGGAAGGGGACCGCGTCGGTGGCACCTGCGTGATCAGGGGGTGCGTGCCGAAGAAGCTGCTGGTGTACGGCTCGGCGATCCGGCACCTGATCCACGACGCCCCGAGCTATGGCTGGACTGTGGAGGCCGCCCGCCCCGACTCCTCTGTGCTGCTCAGCCATGTGCGCGCCGAGGTGGATCGGCTCAATCAGCTCCATCTCGGCTTTCTGGCCAAGGCCGGCGTGGAGCTGGTCACGGGCTGGGGGCGCTTTCAGGATCCGCATCACATCGCCGTCCACCCCGGCGTCGCCGGCCAGGAGAGTGCCAGCCATCGGGTGCTGGAAGGCGAGCGGATCCTGATCGCCGTCGGTGGCCGGCCCCATCGCCCGATGATCCCAGGCGCTGAGCTGGCCTGGATCAGTGACGACCTGTTTGAACTGCCGCGCTTTCCGAGCAGCATCGTGATCGTGGGCGCCGGCTTCATCGCCTGCGAATTCGCCTGCATCCTCAACGGCCTTGGGGTGCAGGTGACCCAGCTGGTGCGTGGGCAGCTGTTGCGCGGCTTCGATCGCGAGCTGGCCGATGCCGTGCGCGAGGCGATGGAGGCCGACGGCATCCACATCCGCCTGGGCTGCAATGCCGCAGCGATCAGCGGCAGCCCGGGGGCTCTCACCGTGACCACCGACCATGGGGATCAGCTCAACGCCGAGGGGGTGCTGCTGGCTACGGGACGCCGTCCGTTCCTGGCTGGCCTCGACCTCGGCGCCGCCGGGGTGAGCGTTGAACAGCACCGGATTACCGTCGATGCCGATCAGCGCACGAGTGTTCCGCACATCTATGCCGTCGGAGATGTCACCGATCGGATCAACCTCACACCGGTGGCCGTGGACGAGGGACGCGCCTTCGCCGACAGCCTCTACGGCAACGCCCCCCGGCAGGTGAATCACCAGCTGGTGGCCAGTGCGGTCTTCACGCAACCGGAGCTGGCCACGGTCGGACTGAGCGAGGAGGACGCCCGCGAGGCCTTCGGCGACGAGGAGATTCGCATTCACCGGGCCCGCTTCCGGGCCATGGCCCAGGCCCTGCCGAAACGGGGTCCCCAGACCCTGCTGAAGCTGGTGGTGCGCCGTTCCAACGGCGTGGTGCTGGGCGTGCACATGGTGGGCGACCACAGCGCTGAGATCATTCAGATGGCAGCCATCGCCATCGGTATGGGCGCCACCAAGGCCGACTTCGATCGCACCATGGCGCTGCACCCCTCGGTGGCTGAGGAATTCGTGACCATGCCCAACGGATAGCCGGTTGAGGTCAGCGACGGCCGGATCGGGCACGGCCCGGGCGAGGAGCTGCAGCTCCACATCCGCTCCGTAGCTGCCGCAGCTGCGCGGTCTTCATCAAGGCGCCCGACAGGCTTCTGATGGTGACGTCACAGACCCGTTGATCGATCACGGCCTCCGCCTGCGCAGCCTCTGGACCGCCTGGCTACTGGCCATGCTGATCCATGTGGATCTCGGGCTGATGCCCCTCTTCCATGGCCTCTCGGCCGCGATCGAGAGCGAGGTGCCAGCAGCGGCCCTGCCCACGCTGTTCATGGCGATGATGGTCTACGACCTGATTCCGCTGCTCAGCCTGCTGCTGATCGCCCAGGCTGCCAGCGACCCGCTCCACTCGAAGCGCTGGCAGGCCTGGAAGCGCTGGCATCTGGCGATCGCCGTGCTCTACGCGATCACCAACGTGGCCCATCTGGCCGCCGATGTGATGATCCCGGATCGACGCTCCGACCAGATCCTGCTGATGGTGGTGATCACCGCCATCGGCCTCCAGATCGTGGCCGAAGGACATCGCTGGTGGCGTCAGGGCCAGGAGCTCAGCCGGCCGGGAGCCCCTTCTCGTTGAACATCCCCTCAAACAGCACCGAGCTCAGGTAGCGCTCCCCGGAATCCGGCAGAACCACCACGATCGTCTGACCGGTGTGGGCCGGATCGGCAGCCAGCCGCAGGGCGGCCACGGTGGCAGCGCCACAGGAAATACCGGCAAGGATTCCCTCTTCACGCATCAGACGCCGGGCCATGGCCACCGCCTCCTCGTCCGTGACAGCCTCGACCTGATCGACCAGGGCCAGATCCAGGTTTCCGGGCACGAAGCCGGCGCCGATCCCCTGGATCTTGTGGGGGCCTGGCTGGAGGCTGAGACCCTGGCGGGCCTGGCTGATCACCGGGCTGTTCACGGGCTCCACCGCCACGCTCTTGAGGCTTCTACCGAGGGTCTGCTTGAAATAGCGGCTGACGCCGGTGATCGTGCCACCGGTTCCGACACCTGCCACCAGCACATCCACCTCGCCATCGGTGTCCTCCCAGATCTCAGGACCGGTGGTGTCGTGGTGGATGCGGGGGTTGGCTGGATTGATGAACTGCTGAAGGAGCACGTAACGGGAAGGATCGGAGGCGGCGATCTCCTGGGCGCGTTTCACTGCCCCGGTCATCCCCAGGCGTCCTTCGGTCAGTTCCAGGCGGGCGCCATAGGCAGTGAGCAGCTTGCGCCGCTCCAGGCTCATCGTCTCCGGCATGGTGAGGGTCAGCGGAATGCCGCGCGAAGCCGCCACGAAAGCCAGGGCGATGCCTGTGTTGCCGCTGGTGGGCTCGATCAGCTCCTTGCCAGGCCCGAGCAGGCCATCCTGCTCCGCCTGCCAGATCATGGCCGCACCGATCCGGCACTTGACCGAGTACGCCGGGTTTCGGCCCTCGATCTTGGCCAGCACCCGCGCCCCGAGGCCTGCAGCCACCCGGTTCAGTTGCACCAGGGGAGTCCTGCCGATGCTCAGGCTGTTGTCGGAAAAGATGCTGGCCATGGGTGGCAGCTCTGATTGGCACACAACGGCACCCTAAGGAGGCCACCCCGATCTGGGGACGGATCCGGCCAAGGCGTTTCAAACAGGAAGGTGCGCGCCGGGGGCCTGCCGCCGCCAGCCGGCCAGGACGCCCAGGATCGCATCGGCACTGACCAGACCGACAAACCCTCCGAACTCATCGACGACGACGCGCACCGAGTTCTGATCGCCGCGGCGGAACGTGGTGAGCAGGCGATCGGCGCGGATCATCTCGGGCACGAACTGGGCCGGACCGACCAGACCACTGACCAGACCAGCCCCGCGGCCCTCGACCAGGGCTTCCAGGGCCTGTTCGCGACTGAGGACGCCGAGCACCTCATCCACCTCCTCCCCAAGCACCACCCACCATTCGTGGCCGGAGGCCAGGATCTGATCGCGCTGGCTGGTCAGGGTCGCGCCGCCGGGCAGGGAGGGAGTACCCACCCGGGGCACCATCAGATCCCTGGCGGTGAGGTCATTGAGCTCGAACACCTTGCCGATCATCGCCGCCTCATCGGCTTCGATCTGACCCTTCTGGGAACCGAGCCTGGCCAGCAGGCGGATCTCCCGCTCGTTGGTGGTCAGCTCCGATTCGGCGGTGATCGCCGGCAGGACCCGTTCGAGCAGCAGCAGCAACGGCATCGCGATCCGCTCGATCGCCAGCAGGATGCGGGAGGAGGCCAGGGCAATCGGCAGCGAAAAGTTGTTGCCCATCGCCTTGGGCAGGATCTCCGCCAGCAGGATCACGGCGATGGTGAACAGCACATTGAAAAAGAATTCGGCCAGATCGCCGTGAACGACCTCCTTCTGCATGAACAACTCGTGGGCGACACCGCCCAGGACCATGCTGCCGGAGATGTTGAACAGGTTGTTGGCGATCACCAGCAGGGCAAGGGTGCGCCCCGGCCGGTTCTTGATCCGTTCAAGCGCCCGCGATCCCTTCACCTGCTGGTGGGTGAGGGTGTGCACCTGGATCGGACTGACGGTCAGCACCGCAGCCTCCACCCCCGTGGCGATCGCCGAGCCGAGCAGAATGGTGACCGAGAGCGCGATCAGCGTGAGGATCTGGGACTGAAACGGGCTCATCCGGCTGCCAGGCCTGGCATGGTCGGAGAACTCTAGGGGGGATGCCCCGGCATGTCCGGCCGCTCGGTGGGACCTCCCTCCTCCTGGGTCCGGCCCCCTGGTTCGCTCTCCGGGCCTGGAGGGTGCGCCCCATCCCAGGCGGAGCGAACGCCCAGCGGCACCCATCCGACGGCCAGCCTGCTGCGCACGGATGCTGGCTGCTCCTCAGGCAAGCAGAATGGGGCCATGGTCAGTGGTTCTGCTCCAGCCGGCGCTGCCGAGTCGCCACCATCCCCCCACCTGCTCGTGGTGGAGGACGACGACACGATCCGTGAAACGATCAGCGAAGCCCTCGAGCTCGAGGGCTTCAGGGTCACGCCCTGCGCCAACGGCCGCGATGCCCTCAAACAACTCCAGACTCAGGCCGGCCGAAACGCTGCTGCGACGGATCCTCCCGAAACCAGCGACATGGCCACCTTTGACCTGGTGGTGCTGGATCTGATGTTGCCGGGCCTGGGGGGACTGGAGGTCTGCCGAAGCCTGCGGGAGGCCCGTCAGGCCGTGCCGATCCTGATCCTCAGTGCCCGCGACAGCGAAACCGACCGGGTGCTTGGCCTTGAGGTGGGCGCTGACGATTACCTGACCAAGCCCTTCGGCATCCTCGAGCTGGTGGCCCGCTGCCGGGCCCTGCTGCGGCGCAGCCGCCTGCAGGAACAGCAGCGCCTGCCGGCGGTGGCCCATGTGCTCGAACACCACGATCTCTGCCTCTACCGCGAGGAATGCAGGGTCACCCTTGCTGGCGTTCCTCTGAACCTCTCTCCCAAGGAATACAGGCTGCTGGAGCTGTTCATGCAGCACCGCAGACAGGTGTGGAGCCGCGACAAGCTCCTGGAAAAAATCTGGGGCGAGGATTACATCGGCGACAGCAAGACGGTGGATGTGCACATCCGCTGGTTGCGCGAAAAGATTGAACGCAACCCATCGGCCCCGGAACATCTGGTGACCGTTCGGGGCTTCGGCTACCGCTTCGGCTGAACCGATGGAATTGCTCCTGGGCCTGATCCTTGGTGCAGGGCTCGGCCTGAGCCTGCGGCGTCGCCAGACCAGACGTCTGGAACGGAACCGGGAGCAGCTGGCCGCCGGCCATGCCGGTGCCCAGCAACTACTGGCAGCAGGCCCGGAGCTGATCGAGCAGTGGCTGGATGGGGCACCTCTGGGCTGGCTGCTGCTGGCCGAGGGGGACCTGATCGCGGCCCAGAATCCAGCAGCGGAGCGTCTGCTGCAGCTGCCCACCCATCAACTGCTGCGCGGCCAGTCGCTGCAGCGGCTGATCGATGCGCCGCAGCTGCACGGTGCCATCAGCCTGGCGCGGGCACAGCAACGCAGCCAGCGCCTCGTGGTGCAGCTCGCACCCGCCGAGCTGGAGGTCCTGGTGCTGCCGGCGGCAGGCCACTGGACCTGGCTCTGGCTCCAGGACAGACGCTCCCTGGAAGCCCAGCTCGATCAGCAGGAGCGCTGGGTGAGCGATGTGGCCCATGAGCTGAAAACACCGATCACCGCCCTGATGCTGGTCGGGGAGCGGCTGGCCCGGGAAATCGGCGGCCAGCAGGCGGTGCTGGTGCAGCGCTACCAGCGTGAGCTGGGTCGGCTTGAGGAACTGGTGCGCGACCTGCTGGAACTCTCCAGGCTGGAAAACGTGCTTCCGGACGACAGCAGTCGGCATGCGCCGGTGCTGCTGGCGGAACTCGTGGAAACGGTCTGGGGCAATCTGCGTCCGTTGGCGGACCAGCACGGCATCCAGCTGCGGCTGCAGGGGGATCGGGAGCTGGCCCTGCTCGGTGATCAGGCGAGGCTGCATCGGGCCCTTCTCAACCTGCTCGACAACGCCATCCGTTACAGCCCCGATGGCAGCACGGTGGAGGTGCGGGTGCTGCGCCGGCATCGCTGGTGTGTACTCACGGTTCGCGATCACGGCTGTGGCTTGAGCGCCGCCGACCAGGAGCATCTGTTTGAACGCTTCTACCGGGGCGACCCCTCCAGGGAGCGCAGCCAGCACAGCGGCAGCGGCCTCGGCATGTCGATCGTCCAACAGATCGCACTCACCCACGGCGGTCGGGTCCAGGCCTCAAACCATCCAGGCGGAGGGGCGCTGATGGAACTGGTGCTGCCGATCGGGCTCAGCAACGGCGGGGGAGGTGACTGATCACCAGGTGCCGCTGTCCATCGCCGGTCAGCCATCCCTCTTCCCTGAGCTGGCCGATGATCCTGGTCACCGTCACCCGGGTGGTGTTCAGGGCGCTGGCCAGATCCTGATGGGTGAGCCGGAAGGGCAGGCGCAGACCCTGGTCACAGGGATGGCCATAGTCGTTGGCGATCAGCTCCAGGAACCCGCGGATGCGCTCTTCCACCAGGCGCAGACCAAGCAGAGCCACCAGCGCCTCGGATTGTCGGCAGCGCTGGCTGAGGGATTGCACAAGCGTCAGAGCCAGCTCGGTGCGCTCGGAGAGTTCGGACAGGGGCAGGCAGAGCAGATCGCTGTCGACCAGGGTGGTGGCCTCGAGAAGCTCCTGACTGGACAGGGATTCGCCGAAGGGTTCATCCGGACCGACCAGGGCCAGCAGCAAGGGGTCTCCCTGCTCACTGACGGCACTGAGCTTGACCATGCCGCGAACCACCAGCCAGAGGTGTTGGCGCAACAGCGGCACGGAACTGCCGGCCGGCAGGTTGACCAGGCCGCGGCGCTGGAAGCTCAGCTCCAGTCGATCCCGAAAACCTTCACCACCACTGGAGGGACGCCATGCAGTCGCAACCATGAACCACCTGAGGGCTGGGTTGACGCAACTGTATGGAGAGGTTCTGGCATCCAGACAAAGCCCCGGTAGTGGTTCGGTTAAGGATCGGTTAGGGCCTCAGAGCTTCGGAACGGGGACGGGACACGCCCTAGCCCTCGCTGACGACCAGCGGTGGGAGTTGCCCGTCGGAACTTGCCACCGGCGCAGCCACAATCTCTTCATAGCCGGCCCGGCGCTGTTGATCGAGATGATCAAGATGCTTGCGTTCGTTATAGTAAAGACCCTGAAATTCCAGGGCATCACGATTCAGTTCAGCGAAAAGATCATCGATGCGCTGATCGATGTCCGCGACCACCGGCACCTGGTGGGTGGGCGAAGCAGCCGTCGCTTCCTGCTCCAGCTCCAGCAGACGGGCGATGCAGCGCTCCAGCGTTTCCAGCCGCTGGGAGCCCCAGGCATCCAGCAGATGGCGGCAGCGCTTGAGGCTGCGCTGGCGCTCGAGCACAGCAGCGGCGCCCCGCAGCTGCAGCAGGGGCTGGGCCATCGACAGGCGCTGCACCTCTGATGGCTCGAGCAGGGGTGTCAGCCTGACGAGCAGGGCGGAATCCTCCACCACCAGCCGATCGGTGAGCAGGCGCGGCAGATCGAGGTCCGCCAGGTCAGTGCCGTCGTCATGACCGCGATGGATCGCCTCCAGCCGCCCGCTGCCGAGGTTGTCCTCTTCGAGCGAACCGATCGCCGCCCAGAGCAGACGGTGGTGATGGAGGCCGAAGTCCTCCAGCTCACGCCGGCGCAGTTCGCGGCGGATCTCGGGACGCTGGAATGGGCTGTGCAGGTAGAGCCGCAGCACCTCCGCCTCCGCCCGTTCCCGCAGACCCGCCTCGCCCGGTTGCTCCCATTTCTGGGAGCGCCCATGCCACCGCTGGCCTTTCACCTGCTGGCGGAGATCATCTTCAAGCTGCACGGCCAGCCGGGCCTGACCGCCGGAGAGCCGCTCAGCCACCTGCTGCAGGTAGTGGCTGCGCACAGCGGAGGGTGGCAGCTTGCCGAGCAGCACCACCAGGGCGCTCACCGCCTGCTGAAACTGGTCGGAGCGGCTCAGATCACGGCCGGCCAGCACCTGCTCGATCTGCCAGTCGAGCCAGAGCGGGGCCGCATCGAGCAGGGCCCGGTAGTCGCCGGCCCCATGCTCCTGCAGGAATTCATCGGGGTCCTTGCCTGCGGGCAGCTGCAGCACCCGAAGCTCCAGCTGACCCTGAAGGGCCAGCTGCTCCACTTCGCCAATCGCCCGCTGGGCCGCACGGATGCCGGCGCCATCGGTGTCGAAGTTGAGAATCAGACGGCGGCCATCGCAGCAACGACAGAGCTGGGTGATCTGCTGGCTGCTCAGGGCTGTGCCAAGGGCGGCCACGGCATTGCTGATGCCAGCGGCGTGCAGGGCGATCACATCGAAATAGCCCTCCACCACCACGGCGCGGTCGTCCTTGCGGATCGCCGCCGCTGCCCGATCGAGGGCGAAGAGATGCTTGCCCTTCTCGAACAGCTCGGTTTCAGGAGAGTTGAGGTACTTCGGCTCTGCGCCATCCAGGCTGCGGCCGCCGAAGCCGATCACCCGACCCTGGCGATCGCTGATCGGCACCATCACCCGATGGCGGAAGCGGTCGTAGAAGCCATCCCCGCCCTTGCGCGGCACCACCAGACCGGCTGCCTCGAGCAATTCAGGCGCCAGGCCCTCCACCTGCTGCAGGTGCTGCAGCAGACCATCCCACCGTTCCGGCGCATAGCCGAGCCCGAAGGCCTCGATCGTGGCCTCGCTCAGGCGCCGCTGCTGCCGCAGGTACTGCAGCGCCTTCTCGCCCTCGGGGGCGCGCAACTGGGCCCGGAACCAGCCCGCCGCCAGGGTCATGACCCGGTGGAGCGTCTCCCGGCGCGACAGCTCACGGCGCAGGCGCTCCTGCTGCGGACCATCGAGGGTTTCGATCGGCAGCTGATACCGATTGGCCAGCTCCAGCACCACATCGCTGAAACTGACCCGCTGCAGTTCCATCAGGAACTTGATCGCATTGCCGCCGGCGCCGCAGGAGAAGCAGTAATAGAACTGTTTGGCCGGTGACACCGTCATCGACGGCGACTTGTCGTCGTGGAACGGGCAGAGACCGACAAACTCGCGGCCCTTCTTCTTGAGCACCACGTGCTCACCGACCACATCGACGATGTCGGCCCGTTCCCTGACGGCCTCGATCGTGCGCGGATGAAGACGGGGAAGGCTCAAGGCGTGCGGTCTCTGGGGATGGGACAGCCACCGGGGCCGACGGGGTTGGAGAGTGGAGCGATCGCCGCTCCTTCCCGGCCCATGGCCACACAGCAGGAGGGCCATTCTGACGGGGGTCCGCCGGCCGCGCTCTGGGTGCTGCTGAGCAGCTTCTCCTTCGCCCTCATGGGTCTGTGCATCAAGCAGGTGGGCCAGCGGATCCCGGTGGCTGAGGTCGTGCTGGCGCGCTCGATCGTCAGCCTGGCGCTCAGCGCCTGGTTGCTGCAGCAGGCGAGGGTGTCTCCCTGGGGCCAACGGCGTGGGCTGCTCATGTGGCGCGGTGTCGTCGGCACGTTCGCTCTGTTCTGCGTGTTCGGAGCCCTGGCGGGACTGCCACTGGGACCCGCCACGGTGTTGCAATACCTCAACCCCACGTTCACCGCACTGCTGGCCTGGCTCTGCCTCGGCGAAGTGTTCACGCTGCGGGTGGCCCTGGCGGTGCTGCTGGGCTGGCTGGGGGTGGTCGTGTTGATGGACCCGCTGGAGCTGGCGGTGGGCCTGGATGGGCTGCCCTTGCAACCGGTGCTGCTCGGGCTGGGCGGCGCCTTCCTCTCAGCGGTGGCCTATGTGAGTGTCCGGGCGCTGGGGCGGAGTGAACACCCCCTGGTCGTGGTGTTCTATTTCCCGCTGATGTCCCTGCCGCTGACCCTGCCGTGGGTGCTGGCGCACCCGGTGACACCGAGCCTGGAGGAGCTGTTCTGGCTGGTGGGGGTGGGGGTGTTCACCCAGCTCGGCCAGATCGGAATCACCAAGGGGCTGATCGGCCTGCCGGCGGCCAGGGCCACGGCGATCGGTTACGTCCAGGTGCCGATCGCCGCCGTGCTGGGGGTGCTGGTGCTTGGTGAGGAGATCCCGGCGCACCTGTTGCTGGCGGCAGCGCTGGTGCTGGCCTCAACGCTGCTGAGCCTGCGACGGACGGCCCCCGGACCGACCGGCTGACGGACGATCAGCCGGTGGCGACCACGGTCTCAAGCAGGGACACCAGCGCCGGATGCCCCTTCGAACGCGCCAGATCGAGAGGCGTCTGACCATCCCTGGCGCAGATCGAGGGGTCGGCACCACCGGCCAGGATCACGCGGGCGGTGGCGAGATGGTTCTGCCAGACGGCGTCATGCAGGGCCGTGTAGCCGTTGACCGGCCCCTGCTGGTTGATGGCGATGCCGTGATCGATCAGAACACCGGCGGCTTCGGTGCGACCGGCGTAGGCGGCGGCATGAAGAGCGGTGGCGCGCATGCCCGGATCAAGCACCGTCAGATCGGCACCGGCGGCAAGGAGCTGCTCCAGCACCTCGGTGTGCCCGAGGTAGGCGGCCATGATCAGCGGGCGGTCCCCGGCCGCGTCGGCGGCATCCACGGAGACACCGTCAGCGAGAAGGCGGCTCACCAGGGCTGGATCGTTGGCCTTGACGGCCGCCATCAGGCTCGACATCCGTCTGGAC
>CAIXOZ010000193.1 GCA_903921295.1 uncultured cyanobacterium
ACCTTGAAGGTGGCGTTGGCGCGGTAGTTGTCGTTGGGCAGCTGATCGCGGCGAGGAAGCTCTGCTTCCACTTCCGGGCGGCCGAGGCCTGAGCTGACGCCCATGATCACCGACTGACGTTCAAAGCGAATCACCCGGGCCGTGAGCACGGGATCCTCGAGGTCTGCGAATTCCTCCTGGATCATCCGCCGTTGCTGGTCGCGCAGCTTCTGCGCGAGCACCTGCTTGGTGGTGGCGGCAGCCATGCGGCCGAAGTCGTCTTTCTCCGGTGTGACATCAAGAACGACCGTGTCGCCGATCTGGGCGTCCTCGGCCACCTGCATCACTTCAGCCAGGGCGATCTGATGATCCTCACTTTCGACTTCATCAACGATGATCTTGCTGGCCAGCACCCGGTAACCCTCTTCGTCAAGATCGAGGGCCACATCAAAGTTGCTGAAGTAATCCTCTTCAAAGGGATCTTCACTGATGCCGAGATAGAGGGTGCGGCGATAGCGCTCGTAGCCCTTGAGCAAGGCTTCCCGGAGGGCCACTTCCACCACCTGGGGCGGCAGTTTCTTCTCTTCGCTGATGTCCTCGATCAGGTTGGTCAGACCGGGGAGCAGAACCAGGGCCATGGTGGGGCGTGAGGAAGGGGAACAGGGGAGCGTTGGGGCGTTGGGAGACAGGCCCTCAGGGATCGGGGCTGGTCAGGCGAACCGAAAGGACGGAGTCCCGGGGAAGGCGCACGGTCCGGCCCCGCACGTTGAGCAGCACATGGGTCTCGTTGCGCTCCAGCAGGAGACCGGTGCGCCGTTCCTCACCGACCTGATCGCTGGCGCTGACGATCTCCACCGGGAAGCCGCGGAAACTGCGGAAGTCCCGGTCGTTCTGCAGCTCCTCGCTGACGCCGGGACTGCTGATCTCCAGAACGAAAGCGTCCTGGAGCAGGTCGGCGGCATCGAGGGCCTCGCTGAAGCGGCTGCTGTAGGCAGCACACTCATCGAGACTGATGTCGTTGCCGTCCTGCCGCTGCACCTGCACCAGGACGGTCATCGGAATGCGGTGCGTCAGCACCTGCAGACCATGAACGGTCAGATCAGTGGTCGCGGCGATGTCCGCGGCCAGTCGCTCCAGATCTGGGGCAAGGGGATGGGGCAAGGACTGGAAACACCGTGGGCGGGAGCAGCCCGCCGGATCCAGCCAGAATGACTGCCCCCATCGGCACAGAAGCGGTGCTGTCCTCGTGCGGCAGAAACACCGGCGGGAGGAAGGATCACAGCAGCTGCGCCGACGGAGTGGCCCGCAGGGCATGAATTCACCCTAGAGGATGGCCCGACCGAGGCCATCGGCCGGGCTCAGGGCGTGCCCAGATCGAGAGCGGGGGCCTCGGCGTAGTGATCGGCAGCCGTGACCTCACCGCGACGGCCGGGGTCCTGGTTCAGACAGGCGCCGGTCTGTTCGGGTGAGCGAAGGTACTGGCAGACCCGAGCCCAGAGCTTGGCCCGGGTGCCCGGTGCTCCCACGCTGAAATGCACCAGGTCGCCACCCCCAACCATGCCTTCGATCTCCGCCTGGCAGAGGCTGCAGCGCTGGCGGCTGCCGGGGGGAATCGAGGCCATCACCAGCGGGGCAAGAGGTCCTCAAACTTAGGCCTCATCAGGGGATCGCCGGCTCTGGACGACCGATTCGCGGATCGTCACCTCCGGGATCGGCGCCACGGTTCAGACGGGCCGCAGGTGGAGGACTGTCCCCCTAGCCTCGGACCATGCTTCTGAATCGCCGTTGACCACACGTTCCACGGCTTCCTGGTG
Organism: uncultured cyanobacterium; assembly: GCA_903921295.1. Classification (GTDB taxonomy): domain Bacteria; phylum Cyanobacteriota; class Cyanobacteriia; order PCC-6307; family Cyanobiaceae; genus CAIXOZ01. The sequence goes on from CAIXOZ010000193.1 coordinate 1,794, forward strand.
GCCCCTGCTCGGGCTTGTGTTTGCCCTGCTGCTGCTTCCTGCCCGGGCGGGCCGGGCTGAGGTCGCCGCGGCTGCCCACAGTTTCGTGGCCGAAGCGGTCCGCATAGTCAGTCCGGCGGTGGTCCGTATCGACACCGAGCGCCATGTCACCGGCCCAGCTTTCGATCCGGCGATGCTCGATCCGATGCTCCGCGATCTGTTCGGCGATGCCCCCGGCACGATGCGGGAGCGGGGCCAGGGATCCGGTGTGCTGATCGATGCCAGTGGCCTGGTGCTCACCAATGCCCATGTTGTCGATCACGTTGATGCCGTCGCCGTCACCCTCGCCGATGGGCGTCAGGTCGATGGCACTGTGCAGGGCGCCGATCCCGTCACCGATCTGGCTCTGGTCAGAATTCCTGTCCAGGCCCAGCTCAGTCCGGCCCGCCTCGGTGATTCCGAGGCTCTGGAGGTCGGTGACTGGGCGATTGCCCTCGGCAGCCCCTACGGATTGGAGCGCACCGTCACCCTGGGCATCGTCAGCAGCCTGCATCGCAACATCAACAGCCTCGGCTTCTCCGACAAGCGCCTTGACCTGATTCAGACCGATGCCGCCATCAATCCGGGCAACTCCGGCGGCCCCCTGGTCAATGCCGCCGGCGAGGTGATCGGCATCAACACCCTCGTGCGCTCCGGTCCGGGGGCGGGCCTCGGCTTTGCGATCCCGATCAACCTGGCCCGTCGTGTGGCCGATCAGCTTGCCTCCGTCGGTCAGGTGGTGCACCCCTATCTCGGGGTGCAGCTCGTGCCCCTGACGACTCGGATGGCTCGCGACAACAACAGCGATCCCGGTTCACTGCTGCGCCTGCCTGAACGGGATGGCGCCCTGGTGCAGCGGGTGCTGCCCGACAGCCCCGCCGAGGCGGCGGGCCTGCGCCGGGGCGATCTGGTGGTGGCCGCCGCCGACCAGACAATCAATGATCCGGCCACCCTGCTGGCCCTGGTGGAGCGCTCCTCGGTGGGCGAAGCCCTGGGTCTGAAAGTGGTGCGCGGCGATCGTGAACTGCTGCTCTCGATCCGGCCGGCCGCTTTGCCGACCAGTCCCTGAAGGTCGGCAACGCGGCCTCTCCCTGCTACCGTCGCGGCCCTTGCCCTGGATGCGATGTCGAACCTGCAGGATCAGATGAAGCAGGCCGTCGCGGCCGCCGCCACTGAGCAGATCAGGAGCGGCATGGTTGTGGGGCTGGGCTCCGGCTCCACCGCCGCCCTGATGATTCAGGCTCTGGGCGCCAAGCTCAAGCGTGGCGAGCTCACCGACATCACCGGCGTCACCACCTCCTTCCAGGGAGAGGTTCTGGCCGCTGAGCTGGGGATTCCCCTGCAGAGCCTCAACGCTGTCGATCGCATCGATCTGGCGATTGACGGGGCCGATGAGGTCGATCCCTCGTTCCAGCTGATCAAGGGCGGTGGGGCCTGCCACGTGCAGGAGAAGCTGGTGGCCGTGCGCGCCGAGCGGTTTGTGGTCGTGGTCGATTCCACCAAGCTCGTCGATACTCTCAACCTCGGCTTTCTGCTGCCTGTGGAGGTGCTTCCCGGCGCCTGGCGTCAGGTGCAGGGCCAGCTGCGTGACCTGGGCGGTGACGCCCAGCTGCGCATGGCCGTGAGGAAGGCCGGTCCGGTGGTGACCGACCAGGGCAACCTGGTGCTGGATGTGACGTTCGCCGGAGGCATCACCGATCCCGAAGGCCTCGAAAAGACGATCAACAACCTGCCGGGCGTGCTCGAGAACGGCTTGTTCGTGAACCTCACCGACCAGGTGCTGGTGGGCGAGATCGTCGACGGGGTGGCCGGTGTGCGCGACCTGGTGAAGCGCTGAGGCCTGGCACTGGCTGGCGGTGGGTCGTCTGATCGGGCCGTGGGCACCAGGACACCCGCCCGTCCATCGACGTACCTGCCCGTGACTCAGGGGCTTCAGCCCCTGTTTTCAGCTCCGGTTGCCGATCGTTGTCGCCTCAGCCCAGCCGGCGCCGTACCGATTCGGCGTGGCTGTGCAGCCCTTCGCTCTCGGCCAGGGTGATCGCAGCGGGACCGGTGGCCTCCAGGGCCTGGCGATTGAAGCCGATCAGGCTGGTGTGGCGCAGAAATGTTTCCACGCTCAGGGCGCCTGCGAAACGGGCGGTTCCGGAGGTGGGCAGGGTGTGGTTCGGGCCGGCCAGGTAGTCGCCCACGGCTTCCGGTGTCCAGGCGCCGAGGAAAATGGCGCCGGCATGCTGGATCCTGTCCGCCAGGGCTTCCGGGTGTTCCACCTGCAGCTCGAGGTGTTCCGGGGCGAAGCGGTCGCTCAGGCGGGCGGCGGTGTCGAGGCTGTCGCAGAGCACGATCAGACCCCAGTCCTGGAGCGCCTGACGGGTGATGGCGGCGCGGGGGTGTCCGGCCAGCTGCGCTTCGAGCGCAGCCGGCACCGCTGCGGCCAGCGCCTCGCTGGTGGTGAGCAGGATCGCCGCCGCCAGGGGGTCGTGTTCGGCCTGGGCCAGCAGATCCGCTGCCACGTGTTCCGCATCAGCGGTGTGGTCGGCGATCACCAGCACCTCGCTCGGTCCGGCCAGGGAATCGATCGCGACCCGGCCGTACACCGCCTTCTTGGCCAGGGTGACGTAGAGGTTGCCGGGGCCGGAAATCACATCCACCCGGGGGATGGTTTCGGTGCCGAAGGCCAGGGCGGCGATCGCCTGGGCGCCGCCGACGCGGTAGACCTCACGAACACCGGCGAGATGGGCGGCGGCGAGCACCGTTGCATTCGGCTCGCCGCCGGGGCCCGGTGGCGTCACCATCACCAGCCGTTCCACCCCGGCCACCCGGGCCGGCACGGCATTCATCAGCACTGTGCTCGGGTAGGAGGCCCGGCCGCCCGGTACGTAAAGACCGGCGCGCTCCACCGGCCGCCAGCGCCGTCCGAGCCGCTCGCCGTGGGGACCGGTGATGTCCAGGTCCTGGGGACGCTGCTGGCGATGGAAGGCTTCGATCCGTTCGTGGGCCAGCTCCAGGGCCTGCTGCAGGGGACGGGGGCAGGCCTGCCAGGCCTCCGCCAGCCGTTCCGGGGGGATCGCCAGCGGGTCCGGCCGCACGCCATCGAACTGTTCGGTCAGGGCGAGCAGGGCTTCGTCGCCGTCGCGCTGGACCTGCTCCAGGATCGCCGTCACGCTGGCGGCCTCGGTGCTGAGGCGGTCCCCGCCGGTGCGCTGGGCGATCGCCTCCAGCCGTTCACCGGCGGCGTCGGCATCCAGCAGGGTGGTCAGGAGTGGCGTCTGGGGCGGGCAGGCGGTCACGGAACCGGGGAGACGGCTGATCCATCAAGCTAGAGCCCCGCATTCGAAGCCCTTACCGGGCAGAGGGTAGGATCTTAGTTTGCCGATTCCGCGCTAGACCGCCTGTGGCCAATAACAAGTCTGCGAAGAAGCGCATCGAGATCGCCGAGCGCAACCGTCTTCAGAACCGTTCCTACAAGTCGGCGGTGCGAACCCTGATCAAGCGGTGCTTCACCGCCTGCTCGGCCTACGCCCAGAAGCCTGGCGACGAGGCCAAGACCGCCGTGCAGGCCAGCGTCAGTGCTGCCTTCAGCAAGATCGACAAGGCCGTCAAGCGTGGCGTGCTGCACCGCAACACCGGTGCCCATCAGAAATCCCGCCTCAGCGCTGCCGTCCGCAAGGCGATCGAGCCGGCTGCCGCTCAGTCCTGAGCACCCGCGATCCGTGCGGACGCCGGGCCAGGTGCCTGGCCTGCTGAAGGGGGGCGTCAGCCCCCTTTCGTTGTGGGATCTCTGGAGCTCCCGAGGCTGATGGATGGTCAACGGAGCATTCAGTCTCGACCCAGGGGGGCTGATGTCACCATCCAGTCCTTCCCAGGATCTGGACCTCCCCGCGCCGGAGGTTTCGGATCCTCGTCCGGGGCTCAGATGCCCACGCCGACGCGGTTCAGGCTTGTGGGTCCGTGCCGGAGGAGCGGAGGCGGAGGCTGTCGCACCCTGGTCAGGGCATGGTGTCGAAGGGCCCCGAAGGATGGTCCCCACCGCGGTGCTGCCGCCTCAGCATCCTCCCGGCGAGACCAATCCCCACGGCGTCACACCATCCCCATCGGTGCTTCGAAGCGCCATCACGGTTCCCTGTCAGGGAGCGCTGATGGGATGAGGGCGGGGCGGCCCTGGATGGCGTGGTCGCGCGCCAGGCCCATGATTTCGTGCAGCGATCAGCCTGTTGGCCTGGCCCGCTCAGGGGAGAGGGTGAGCTCCGTTGACGGAGGTCCCGCCGCCATGCCCGAGGAGCTTGTTTTCTTTTCCCCCGGTACCAGCCCCAGCCTGCTGGAATGGGTCGCATCTGCTTCCGGCCCGGGCGCCGGCCGATCCCGATGCCCCCTGCTGATCTCCTGCCCGGCACCGTTCCTGAGACGCAGGCCGCCTCAGGGCTCGGGACGGACGCAGCGCCGCCGACCCTGATCGACAGCCACTGTCATCTGGTCTTCCGACAGTTCGACGACGACCTTGAGAAGGTTGTCGACCGCTGGCGCCAGGCCGGCGTCAGGGCCCTGTTGCACGCCTGTGTTGAGCCGGCCGAGATTCCGGCCATTCGCGCCCTGGCTGATCGACTGCCTGAACTTCGTTATTCGGTCGGCGTGCATCCTCTCGACACCGAGCACTGGTTCGCGGATACCCAGGCGGTACTCCGCCAGGCGGCCCAGGACGATCCACGCGTGATCGCCATCGGCGAGCTTGGCCTTGATCTGTTCCGCGAGCAGAATCTTGAGCGGCAGCTTGAGGTTCTGCGGCCCCAGCTCGATCTGGCGGTGGAGCTCGATCTGCCGGTGATCATCCATTGCCGTGATGCGGCGGCGCCGATGCTCGAGGAGCTGCGTACCCGTCATCAGCACGGTCACGCCCCCCGTGGGGTGATGCATTGCTGGGGCGGTACCCCCGAGGAGATGGAAGCTTTTCTGGAGCTTGGGCTCTACATCAGCTTCAGCGGCACGGTCACGTTCCCGAAGGCCGAGGCCACCCACGCCTGCGCCAGGCAGGTGCCGACGGACCGGATGCTGGTCGAAACCGACTGTCCCTTCCTGGCTCCTGTGCCGAGGCGCGGCAAGCGCAACGAGCCGGCCTACGTGGCGGCGGTGGCCGAGCGGGTGGCTGAACTGCGGGGGCTGACCGTGCACGAGGTCGGGGATATCACCACCGCGAATGCCCTGCGGTTGTTTGGACCGGGACTTCACACTGTATGATGATTCATTGGCCTGGCAGCGCAAGCGCTTTTTGTCGACGCCTTCTGTTCTGAACACAGCCCCCTGAGCGCCTGATCCGGCGGCCGCTTCCCTTATGGGGGGCGGCCGCTGTGTCGTCAGGTGATGGGCCGAATGGATCCGGAGTCGGTGATGCCGCTCCCCGTTCCTGTCCTCCGTTTCGGGGGAGCTGCTTCGACAAGGCCGCTGACCAGTCCGTCTTTTAACCGTTCCTGCAGGTCCACCGCATGAGCAGCGCGATCCAGGTCGCCAAGACCGTCACTTACCTGCCCGACCTGGTGGAGGTACAGCGGGCGAGTTTCAAATGGTTTCTGGAGAAGGGCCTGATCGAGGAGCTGGAGAGCTTCTCGCCGATCACCGACTACACCGGCAAGCTCGAGCTCCACTTCATCGGTAGTGAATACCGCCTCAAGCGTCCCCGCCACGATGTCGAGGAGGCGAAGCGCCGCGACGCTACCTTCGCTTCCCAGATGTACGTCACCTGTCGTCTCATCAACAAGGAAACTGGAGAGATCAAGGAGCAGGAGGTTTTCATCGGTGAGCTGCCGTTGATGACCGAGCGCGGCACGTTCATCA
>CAIXOZ010000194.1 GCA_903921295.1 uncultured cyanobacterium
GCGGGCTACGACGGCGACCCCACCGTGCCGGAGCTGATCCAGCTGGACCAGGTGATGGATCAGCTGGATCGCTTCGATGTGCTGCACTTCCACACCGGCGCGAGCCACTACCCCCTGGCGCAGCGCCTGCCCGTGCCCCATCTCAACACCCTGCACGGCCCCCTGACCGCCCCCGACCGGGCCCAGCTCTACCGGCGATTCCACCAGCTGCCACTGGTGTCGATCTCCGAAGCGCAGCGCCAGCCCCTACCTGACGCCCACTGGCTGGGCACCGTGCACCACGGCCTGCCCCTGGACCTCTACCAACCCGTGCGGAACCCCCGTGACTATCTGGCCTTCGTGGGGCGCATCTCACCGGAAAAACGCCTCGACCGGGCCATCGCCATCGCCGGCCAACTGGGACTGCCCCTCAAGGTGGCCGCCAAGATCGACAGCAGCGATCAGACTTACTACCGCGACCAGATCGCGGGCCTGATCGAGGCCAATCCGCTGGTGGAGTTCATCGGCGAAGTGGACGACGCCGGCAAGCAGGAGTTGCTGGGCCATGCGCTCGCGCTGCTGTTTCCGATCGACTGGCCCGAGCCCTTTGGACTGGTGATGATCGAGGCGAACGCCTGTGGCACGCCCGTGATCGCCTGGCGCAACGGCTCGACGCCGGAGGTGATCCATCCCGGCGTCAACGGTGTGCTGGTCGACTCAATCGCCGAGGCCGTCGATGCGGTGCGGCAGCTCGGCCGACTGGATCGGCAGGCGGTTCGCCACGACTTCGAGCAGCGCTTCAGCGTGACTCGCCAGGCGGAGCAGTACGAGCAGCTGTACCGCCGCCTTATCGAGGCCCACGGAAGCCACGGCAACCACCAGTCCCTGCACCGCCCCTGTTCACCCCGCGATCCCCAACTTCATGCCGCATGACGTGCTCCCCCCGTTCGTGCTGAAGAACGGGGAAACCTTTGCGATGCTCGATGCCCACGGCGAGATCCGCCCCGACACCCACGCGGACTCGGGCGTGTTCCACCGCGGTACGCGCCATGTGAGCCGGCTGGAATGGCAGCTGTGGGGCCGACCTGGGGCGGTGCTGAGTTCCACCGAGCGGGGGGAACTGGGCCTGCAGGTGAGCCACCTCAGCAACGACGACGGCACGGTGCACCTGGAACGGAGCACGGTGCTCACACCGACGGCCTGCCTGCAACAACTCACCTTCACCAGCTACGCCCAGACCTCGTTGCAGGTGCCGATCACGCTGCACTTCGACGCCGACTTTCGGGACATCTTCGAGGTGCGGGGCTACCAACGGCCGGAGCGCGGGCGCACCGTGCACACCTGCACGGCGGAGGGGCTGGAAGCGGTGTACCGCGGACTCGACAACACCGACCGCTGCACCCTCGTGCGGCTGAGCGGACCGGTGCAGGAGCTCGATGAGACCTGCCTGGAGCTAAGCCTGCAACTCGAACCGCGCCGACCAAGGCGGCTGTGCCTGGTGCTCGACTTCCACCCCGATGGCAGCCGTCAGCCACCGACGCCGGAGGCAGCCTTTGATGCGGCCCTGGAGGCGGCGGTGGAGCGCTTCCGCGAAGCCAGCCGGCTGGCCGCCAGCGTGAGCAGCGACAATCCCGCCTTCAATGCCTGGATCGCACGCTCCACCTCAGATGTGCATCTGCTGGCCAGCCAGCTCGACCACGGCCTCTACCCCTACGCCGGCGTGCCCTGGTTCAGTTGTCCGTTTGGTCGCGATGGCCTGATCACGGCCCGGCAGATGCTGCTGTTCGAACCCAGGCTGGCCCGTGGCGTCCTGGGCTTCCTGGCGGAGCACCAGGCCCGCCACCGCGACCCGGCGAGCGATGCGGAACCTGGCAAGGTGCTGCACGAGGCCCGGCTGGGGGAGATGGCCGCCCTGGGCGAAGTGCC
>CAIXOZ010000195.1 GCA_903921295.1 uncultured cyanobacterium
GACCGGGCGAAGAGATCGCCCTGTTCACGGCCGATGGTCTCAGCCATCCGGTGGCGGCCATCGACATCCGGCCCTTCGCCGGTCTTGATCTGGCCCAGTTGTTCTTCAGCAGCGATCGCACCTATGCGGTGGCCAGGCTCGGCCGTCTCCAGGATCTGGATCTGGGCAGTCCGCTGCTGGTCGCCGGCTTTCCCTCCCTGGATCGGGCCGAGGGCCGTCAACCCCTGCGCCTCAAGTTCGGACGGCTGGAGGCGCGCTTCCCTTCCCCCCAGGCCGAGGGGTATCAGCTGCTGTATTCCAACGAAACCCTTCCGGGAATGAGCGGGGGGCCGGTGCTCAATGAGCGGGGCGAACTGCTCGGCATTCATGGCCGGGCGGAATTGCACACCGAAGCCAGCCGCCGCCTCGGCAAACCAACGGCCACCAGCACCAACATGGGGCTGACGATCGCTCCCTATCTGGCCCTGCACTCCGGCAGCGCCGGGGCCACCACCGTTGCGGAGGAGCCGGCAGCGGCGCCATCGCCGGGGGCCGCGCCGGCGACAGCGTTGGGTTCTCAGGCCGGACTGGCCGCACTCGATCAGGCCCTGAGCCTGGGGCGGTTCGCCCAGGCGGATGCCCTGACCCGGGATCTGCTGCTGGCGGAACCGGGGCAGGGCGAATGGCTGAGCGAGTCCTCAGTCCATCATCTCCGCTGTGGGCGGTTGCTGGCGGTGGACGCCACCTGGCGTCAGCACAGCCTTGGTCGTTTCGGCTTCTCAGCGCAGCGCCGCCTCTGGCCAGGTGATTTTGCCGGCTTTGCAGCGCTGGCCGGCTGGCGGCGTGCCGGCTTTGTCCGCTACATCGAGGCCGATGGTTCGGAGCCTCCCAGGGGCTACTACCCGCGGCTGATCGCGGATGGTCCGATTCTCCAGGTGCTGCTCGCCCGCTTCGGTCGCTGCCAGACGGAACAACCGACCGAGTCTCGATAACATCGCCAGCGAACGTGTTGGGCGGGAGGGGATGTTTCTCCAGATCAATCGCGCGGCTGCTGCCACAGCTCCCACAGCCACCTCTGATGCCGCCGCTGCAACGACTGCATGCCCCGGCACGCGGGTCCCGGTCAGCTTCCGGCCGCGGCGTGGTGGTGGCAGACCGGCTCTGGTGGCTTCCACCTTCGGCATGGCCGCCTTGCTCCTGAATCCGGCGAACGCCCAGTACAGCGAAGGCGCCGGCATTGAAACCGTTGGTTCAACCTCCATTCGCAGCCTGACGATTGCCCGGACCATTTTTCGTGGGGAATGTCCCGGCCAGATCCAGCACACGATCACCGGCTATTTCGTCAACGATGATCTGCCGCCGCGACCAGGCCTGACTCTGAAGCTCACCAACATGTCCCGAGGGCTGTCTCCGGATGATCCTCCCTACACCAGCCGGACCTACGATCGTGGCCGGGCGTCCCAGTCCTTTGATATCGCCCTCGGAGACAGGCACCGAGGCAGTTTCTTTGTTGTCCGGGAAGGTCGCAACCTGATGCAGTATGAGATTTTTCAGGCTGGAAACACAATCGCCACGGGCACGTTTGATCTCCGGGTCGATTCTCCCGTGGCTTATGAATACCGAAACAAGCGTGCTGTTGAGGTGACTAAGTACAACAGTGACGGCAAGTCATATCGCACAACGGAATACCGCTGCCCCTGACGACCGGGCTCAGCTCCGCAGGCGCGCTCGGAGCACCTGCTCCGCTTCGACGCGGTCATCAAAGGGCACCTTGACGGTGCCCAGAATCTGGTAGTCCTCGTGGCCCTTGCCGGCGATCAGCACAAGGTCTGCCTCGCTGGCGCCTTCGATCGCCAGCTGGATCGCCCGGGCACGGTCCTTCTCCACCCTGACCGCTGCTCCCGCCGGGATCCCGGCCACCACATCGGCAAGGATGGCGTCGGCATCCTCGGTGCGGGGATTGTCGGACGTGACCACCACCTGATCAGCCAGTAGGGCCGCAATGGCGCCCATCAGCGGCCGTTTGCTGCGGTCGCGGTCCCCGCCGCAACCAAAGACGCAGATCAGCTGCCCCTGGGTGAAGGGACGGCAGGCCTGGAGGGCGTTCTCGAGGCCATCGGGCGTGTGGGCATAGTCGACGATCACCGCAGGGATCGGGGCATGGCCAGGGCCCACCTGAATCCGCTCCATGCGGCCGGGCACTCCCTGGAAGCTGGGGATCGCCTCCAGTAACAGAGGCACCGGCAGTCCCTGCTGGGCCAGCACGCCGACCGCCTGCAGCAGGTTCATCAGGTTGAAGCGACCAACCAGGGGCGAGCGGAAGCCTCCTTCGCCGAGCGGGGTGATCAGACGGCCTTCCACTCCTGTGGAGGACACCTGAAGCTCCTCAAAACGAAGCTCGGCGTGGGCATGCTCCAGGGAGCTGCGCCAGCATGGGCGACCGCCTGCCGCCATGAGGCGCTCGGCGAGCTGGGCTCCCCAGGGATCATCGATGTTGATCACGGCTCCACCGTTGAGCAGCGGCGAGGCGAACAGCCTGGCCTTGGCCTCGAAATAGGCCTGCATCGTCGGGTGATAGTCGAGGTGATCCTGGGTGAGGTTGGTGAACACCGCCGCAGCAAAGCGACAGCCGGCCACCCGTTCCTGCTCCAGGGCGTGGGAGCTCACTTCCATCGCCGCCAGCTGTGCACCCGATTCCGCCGCCAGGGCCAGATCCGCCTGCAGCTGATCCGCGAAGGCGGTGGTGTGACGGGAGGTGACGCTCTGGCCCGGCCAGCGATTGACCAGGGTTCCGAACAGGGCGGCGGGCCTGCCGCAGCTGCTGCTCAGATGCTCGATCAGATGGGTGGTGGTGGTTTTGCCGTTGGTGCCGGTCACCCCGATCAGGGGCAGGCGCAGACTCGGCTCCGACCAGAAGGCGGCGGCCAGGCGCCCGGCCCAGCGGGCCGGGGCGCCGCTGACCTGCAGCACCGCATCCCTCGGGCCCGGGCAATCAAGGGCCCAGGCCTGGTCGCCGATCACCGCGGCCACGGCACCATCCGCCAGGGCCTGGCGCCAGAAACTGCCACCGTCGTTGCGGCTGCCGGGCAGGCCGATGAACAGGGTGCCGGGGCCGATGCGACGGGAATCGCAGCTGATGCTCGTCACCTCGGCATCCTCCAGATCTGCTCCTGGCTCGAGCCCGACCTGCCGCAGGAGGGAGTGAAGCCGCACGGTCATGGAAGCGGGATGAACGGACGCGGCACTGTTCTAGGCGGATTCCTCCTCCGAACTCTGCCGCAACAACCACTGCTGTAGCGCTGCTGCCCCCAGCCGCGGCGACACCCGCGGCAACTCCCGCCAGCCGGAGCCGGTCGCGATCGCCAGGACAGGCACCTCAAGGCCGTAGCGGGCCTGGAGCTCAGGGTCCTGATCGACATCCACCACCTCCACCACCGGTGCCGGCATCAGGGCCGCAAGCCGTTCTGCGAGCCCTTCACAGAGGCAGCAACCGTGGCGGCTGAACAGTCGGTAGCGCTGGGGCGTCATCAGAGACAGGGGATCGGGACAGGGCGCTCAATCGGGGACAGGATCGCAGCCGCAGGGGGTGAAGGGATGGCAGCGCAGCAGGCGCCGGATCGTCAGCCAGCCGCCGCGCCAGGGGCCGTGACGTTGGATCGCCTCCAGGCCATAGGCACTGCAGGTGGGGATGAAGCGACAGCGGGGACCGATCAGGGGAGAGATCCCGTGGCGGTAGAGCTGGATCAGGGCGAGCAGGGCTGCGGCGAGCAGCCCATTCACCCGGCGGATCCAGGGAGGGGGCGCTTCGCCCGTGGCAGGGGCCTGGGTCGGATCGCAGGGCTCGTGCTCAGCCGCTGACGGGGTGGGGGGCAAGCTGGCCATTCCCCTATCCAAGCTCAGAAGCGCCGGTTTGAGGCCGGGTCAGACCGGCCCACCTGGTCCGATGACGTCCAGGTGCCAGGCAGTGTCATCCGGCGCCATCGCCCCACAGGATCCACCGCCCGCCCCCTGAAGCGACGTCGCAGGGAAACGGCTGTCGGGGACGGACCGGAGGCGGATGGCAGTCGTGCCTCTCCGGTGGTCCGCTTCGATGGTTCGCCGGATCGGGTCCTGCAGGCTGCTGGCGCCGAAAAGGGCCATGGATCATCAGCCCGTAAGATGGCCAATCGGCATCGATGCGGCAGTCGCCGGATCCGCCGAGTTCCAACCTCCCATCCCAACAGCATGTCTCGTTACCGCGGCCCTCGTCTGAGGATCACGCGGCGCTTGGGGGACCTTCCCGGTCTCACCCGTAAGTCCGCCAAGCGGGCTTATCCCCCCGGTCAGCACGGCCAAGCCCGTCGCAAGCGCTCCGAATACGCGATCCGTCTCGAAGAAAAGCAGAAACTGCGTTTCAACTACGGAATTTCCGAACGTCAGCTCGTGCGCTACGTGAAGAAAGCCCGTGCCCAGGAAGGTTCCACAGGAACCAACCTCCTCAAGCTTCTGGAAAACAGGCTCGACAACGTCTGTTTCCGTCTCGGCTTCGGCCCCACGGTCCCCGGTGCACGCCAGCTCGTCAACCACGGTCACATCACCGTGAATGGTCGTGTCGTCGATATCCCCAGCTTCCAGTGCAAGCCTGGTGATGTGATCGCGATTCGCGAACGCAAGTGCAGCAAGCAGCTGGCTGAGGGCAACCTTGCCTTCCCGGGTCTGGCCAACATTCCTCCCCACCTCGAGCTCGACAAGAACAAGCTCACCGCCAAGGTGATCGGTCGCTGCGAGCGTGAGTGGGTGGCCCTGGAAATCAACGAACTGCTGGTGGTCGAGTTCTACTCCCGCAAGGTCTGATCGGCAGGCGAGCGCTGCTCGCTTCGATGGTCGCCACCGTTCGCAAGCCCGGCCCCAGCGGCCGGGCTTTTTTGTTGTTCTGGCCCAGTGGTGGGTCTTCGTCTTTCTCCCTCGGCCCCCGTGGGCAGGCCGCCCACCGTTCTCCACGGCAGGCTTCCCCACACCCCAGGCGTGTCCGGGAAGGGGCCAACCAGGGTGCGCAGGCTGGCCTGGCTTGACCGTCAGGCCCCGATCAGCGTTTCCAGGGCGGCGCAGACATCAGCCTGGCGCATCAGCGATTCACCCACCAGCACGGCGTCGGCACCGGCGTTCTGGACCCGATCGAGGTCGTCGCGGCTGAACAGGCCCGATTCGCTCACCAGCAGGGCGCCCTTGGCGCGGATCTGGTCGGCGTAACGCGCACTCAGACGCTCGGTGGTGGCCAGATCGGTGTCGAAGGTGGCCAGATCGCGGTTGTTGATGCCGATCAGATCCACACCGTCGAGCTTCAGGACCCTTTCCAGTTCAGCTTCATCGTGCACCTCCACCAGCACAGCCAGGCCGAGGGTCCGCGCCGCCTTGAGCAAGTAGGTGAGGTCCTGATCGGTGAGGATCGCCGCGATCAGCAGCGCGGCATCGGCGCCGGCTGCCCTGGCCTGATAAAGCTGGTAGGGCGACAGGATGAAGTCCTTGCAGAGCAGCGGCAGATCCACGGCCTCCCGCACCGACACCAGCACATCGAAGCCGCCCTGGAAAAACTCCTTGTCGGTCAGCACCGAGAGACAGCTCGCCCCACCGTCCCGGTAGCCCGTGGCGATCGCCACGGGGTCGAAGTCCTCACGGATCACACCCTTGCTGGGGCTCGCTTTCTTCACCTCGGCGATCACCGCCGGTTTGCGGCAGCTGGCCTTGAGCGCTGCGAGGAAATCGCGGGTGGCTGGGAGGTCAGCCACCTGCCGCTTGAGCTGGTCGAGGCTGACGCGTTCCTTTGAGGCGGCCACTTCACGGTCCTTCGCCCAGACGATCTTCTCGAGGATGTGCCGCGGTTCAGCCTCCGGATGGGGCACGGCGTACTCCAGATAAGCCACCTTCACCGGTGGACTGGGCGGGCGGCGGCGGATCTCCATGGGGTGGCGTCGGGGGGCGGTCGTGGTGGGGAAGACGGTGGGGCAGGCGCTGCCGATCGGCCTCAGCCGTCGATGGCCATGGCGGCCTGCTTGTAGGCCACTTCCACCAGCTCGCTCAGGGTGGGATGGGTGTGAACCTCGGTGGCGAGCTCGCGCACGCCCTGGCGCCTGGCCACCGCATTGGCGATCTCCTGGATCAGATCGGCGGCGTGCAGGCCGTAGAGGTGGGCTCCAAGCACCTCGCCGTTGTCCTTGCGGAACAACAGCTTCATCAGGCCATCGCTTTCCAGTTCGGCCAGGGCCTTGGTGTTGGCCTTGAAGTAACTGCGCACAACGCCGAGTTCAAAGCCTTCGCTCTCGCCCAGGCTGCGGGCCTCGGCTTCCGAGAGGCCGACGGAGCTGATCTCCGGATGGGTGAAGGTGGCGGCCGGAATCGAGCGGTAATCGATCGTGCGCGGGTGGCCGAGGATGTTGTCGACCGCCACGGTGCCCTGGGCGGCCGCGGTGTGGGCCAGCATCATCTTTCCGGTCACATCACCCACCGCCCAGAGGTGCGGCAGGGGCTGGCCATCGACGAGCACCTGCAGCTGGTCGTTGACGGGGATGAAGCCCCGGTTGGTCTCAACGCCGACGGAGCCCAGGTTGAGGTCCTTGCTCACCGGCACCCGGCCGGTGGCCACGAGCACGGCGTCCACCTCGATCGTTTCCACCAGCTCCCTGGTCTGCATGTCGGCCAGCTCGATCGTCACCGGGCAGCCGGGGGTCACGGTGCGGGCCAGCAGCCCCACCCGGGTCTCGATGTCCCGTCCGTCGATCAGTTTTCTGGCCGCCAGTTTGGCGATATCGGGATCGAAGGTCGGCATCGCGCGGTCGAGGGCCTCGATCATGGTCACTTCACAGCCGAGGGCCGTGTAGACGTCAGCGAATTCCAGACCGATGTAGCCGCTGCCGATGATCGCGATCCAGCGGGGCAGCCACTCCAGGCTCACCGCCTCATCGCTGGTGAACACTGTGCGGCCGTCGGTTTCAATGCCGGGGGGAACGAAGGGATCGGAGCCGGTGGCAATGATCACCTCGCGGGCGCTGTAGATCCGATCGACCCCATTGCTCTGGCGCACACCGACGCACTGGCTGCCTTCCAGTCGACCCTTGCCCCGGAGGATCGTGGCGCCGCTGCGCTCGAGGGTGCGGGTGAGGTTGGTGCGGATCGTTTCCACCAGCTGGTTGGCGTGGTCCGCGATTTTCTGGCGCTCGAATCGCACCGGAGCGGCGTGGATGCCGAAGCCCTTGAGGTGTTCGGCATCCGCCAGTTCCCGCACCCGTCCGCTGGCGGCCAGCAGGGCTTTGGAAGGCACGCAGCCCCGGTTGACGCAGGTGCCTCCCATGTCACGCGATTCGACGATCGCGGTGCGCAAGCCATGGTCGGCGGCGTGTTTGGCGGCATCGAAGCCGCCATAGCCGGCTCCGATCACGATCACATCGAAATCGAAGGATGGGGGGGCAGCGCTGGCGTCGCTCACCTTGAACCTGGCATCTGTTGCCAGGCATTCTCCCCCCTCACAGGTCAGAGGTGTCGCGGGTCAGGGACCCTCAGCAAAGGGCATGGCCGCGGCAGAGCTGCTGGCGCCAGCGTTCGAGCAGCAGCGGCGCTGCGGCCACCGCCACGTTCAGGGACTCGACGCTGCTTCCATGGGGGATCGTCACCTTCGCCGAAGCGAGGTGCTGCAGCGCTGGAGCGAGCCCGGCCCCCTCATTGCCCAGCATCAGGGCCGTGGGTTGACCCCAGTCGAGCTCCCAGTAGGGCCGGGGTGGCTCGGTGGCGTCGGCCTCCGGCACCACCGTGGCCACCAGCTGCAGTCCCGCGATGCGGGCGGCATTCAGGGCCTGGTGCAGGCTCGCCGGATCCTCGAAGCGGCGACACGGCAGGGCCAGGCTGGCGCCGGCCGAAGCGCGCAGGACCTTCGGCTGGTGGGGATCGGCCCCATCCTGCAGCCAGACCTCGTCGATGCCGGCGGCGAGGGCGGTGCGCAGCAGCGTTCCCAGATTGCCGGGATCCTGCAGGCGATCGAGCACCAGCAGGAAACCCACCTGGCCGCGGGGCGGCAGCGAGGGAGGGGGCAGGGTGAGCACGACCCCATCCGGATGGCCGGTGGTGGCGACCGCCTCGAGGACGGCAGGCGCCACGCTCACGATCCGCTCGATTGCAACGCAGGCCTGAAGCAGTTCCGGATGCCGCTCCATCCAGGCCGGGGTCGCCAGCAGCAGATCGGGGCTGAGACCAAGGCGCAGCACCTCCTGAAGCAGATGGGTGCCCTCAAGCAGCAGTCGGTCCTGCTCCCGCCGCCCGCGGGCCTGATGCAGGGCGCGCAGGCGTCCGACCAGGGGATTGCGGCGGCTGGTGATCGGCTCCAAGGCGCTGTGCTTCAGAAGGTGTGATGCCGGCGAAGGTGGAGCCGGTCCTGGATCAGCAGATCGTTGTCCCTGAGATCGAGGCCGCGCACGGCGGCGACCTCACCATGCAGGCCTTCGGCCGCCAGGTTTTCGATCAGCTTCTTGATGAGCACATCCTCCACGGTGTCACGATCGAGGGATTCGGGCGTGAGGCTGGCCAGGAATTTCCCCAGCTTGGCGCTGACCACCTCCTGGGCATTGGTGATCTTGAGAACGAGCATCGGCGGGAGGCACTCTCCTCTCACCCTGGCAGCCTGCGGGATGCCGTCAACCGTCAGGGGCTGCGGCGCACGGTGTGTTCCGGTCACGGTCGCTTCCGATGGCCTGGATCCCAGGTCCCAAGCGCGCGGACGCCACCTCTGGCCCTCGCCACGCCCGCGGTACGCATCCAGGGGCTGATGGCGATGACCCAGCGCCCCTCGGCCGGCGGGCTGCTCTTCCACAAAAAAAACCCGGCGATTGCCGGGCTTTCTGATGCGGATGGGGAGACTTGAACTCCCACGACATTGCTGCCA
>CAIXOZ010000196.1 GCA_903921295.1 uncultured cyanobacterium
ACAGGCGGCCAGGCAGAGGATCGGCCGCAGCCGCTTGCCCCCCGCCAGCAGCGAATAGCGCATCGCCTCCCGCAAGGATTCCGGTCGCTCCTCCGGCAGGGACTGGTCGAGGGCCTCCTCGACCCGGAGCCGGGCAGCCTCCAGGTAGGCGGCGAAATCGAAGCTGGTGGTCACCGCCGCGGTCATGGAGAGAGGGGATCTGACTGGGATTCTCTCAGGCTCTGGGCCGATCACCTGCAGTCGGCGCCCTGAGCCGGCGACGGCCAGGGGCGGATGGAGCCGCCGGGTGACCGCAGCCGGGTCGCCCGGCAAAGAGATCCGCCACGACCGGCGCGACGGTTCCTGAGGCCCTGGGGGCACAGACCAGGCGGCACAATGATGGCCAGCGTTTCTGTAGCCAGGGGCCGTGAGTCAGGTTCTCTTCTTCATCATCTTCAGCGCCATCTGGGCGGCTGCCGACCACTTCATCGCCCCGCCGATCGCCCGCCTGATTGCGATGGTGCGTGGCGGCGGACCGAAGCAGAGGAGCGAGGCTGAGGCCGCGCCGGCTGCGGCCATCGAAGCGACGGCGCCAGAGGCGACGGGCAGCGATCCGGCCGACGCTGACGGCAACACCACGCTGGATGGCCTGGAGGATCAGCAGGCCCAGGCCCTGGCCCGCTTTGAGGCGGTGAACCTGGGGATCGCCGAGTGCCTGGTGGGGATCGCTCTGGGCTTCGTGACCGGCCTGGTGCGGGGGCGTCTTGTTCTGGCGGTCAGTTTCACCTCCAGCGCCTGGAGCTGGATTGCCACGATCTGTCTGATCATCGCCAGCATCGTTGGCGCGGTCCTCCACCAGATCGTGATGACGCTGCTCTTCCAGTTCGGCTGAAGAAGTGGTTCGAGGAATCAGGGGCTGAGCCAGGCCTCAGGCTTCTGGCGCATCGTTTCGTAAAAGAAAAGATCGATGCCGCCGTAGCCCCGGGAGCGCACCAGCGCCAGCTCCTGCTGCAGCGCGGCACTGGTCTTCGGCTGAGTGCGCAGACCGGCCAGCAGGGCGATCCGCACAGGCAGCCGAGCGCTGGCCTCCTGCAGGGCGGGCTCCGCCAACTCCTCCTCCACGTCGGTGACGCGATCCCGGTAGAGCTGCACCACCAGCTCATCCACCAGCCGGCGCCGCACCCAGTGGGGCCAGTCGGCCAGGAACAGCGCGGCACTGATCGGCTGGGGCTGGGGGGAGAGCGACAGCCGCACCCGCGGACACTGTCGGGCCATGGCGCCACGGATCTCGGCCAGCAGGGCCGTGAGCTGGTGGCTGCGCCACTGCACCCAGGCCGGAGCATCGATGGCAGGGGTCGGGTCGGCACGCCCCCAGCGGCTCTGCTGCCAGGCCGCCAGGGTCAGGGGGTCGTAGCCGAGCTCGATCGGCCAGGCGAAGTGGTCGTCGAGCTGGATCAGATCCAGGGGCAGGCGGGTGCAGGCCTCCAGCACCAGATCCACCAGCGCTCGCCGCACCTCGGGGGCGACCGGGTTCAGCCAGACCCGGCGCACACCATCGAACTCAGCGGCCTCGCGGCGACCCTGACGGTCCCGGAGCACCAGGGCCTGATGCCCGCGCAGCCACGGCGCCGCCGGCGGAGCCATCAGGCCATATTCGAGCCAGCCGACCGTCTGCAGGCCCCGGCGGCGCAGATCCAGCAGCAACCGCTCGAGATCGGCATCACTCAGGGAGCGTTTCGATCGGGGGATGCCGAGCCGATTGCGCTCCGGGGGCACCGTCCACAGCAGCTCACCACCGGTGTACAGGGGCACGCCAACCCGACGGATTCCCTGCTGCGACAGCCACTGCGACGCCGCCAGAGCCTGCTCGGGCCGCTTCAGCACCAGGCTGTCGGTCATGGTCAACCAGACCCCGAGGCCAGCGGCAGCGGCCGAAGCCTCTGGCAGTGGCGCGGCGATCACGGGCCGGACGAGAGCCACCAGGGTCAGGGCCGAGGCCCCCAGGCCCGAAAGAATCCGCTGCAGGCCGCCAGCCGGGCGGCGGCACCGAGGCAGACAGGACACGGCCAGGGCAGGCAACCACCGTCAACGTAGGCACAGCCGTGGCTTCCCGCCGTTCCGGCCCGCTCAGGGCAGCAGATCGGCGAGGGGCTGGTCACCGCAACAGTGAAGACACCAACGGGCCACGGTGTTGACCAGCAGCAGGGAGACGGTCATCGGCCCGACGCCGCCTGGGACAGGCGTGATCGCGGCCGCGATCGGTTCCACCTCCTCAAAGCGCACGTCGCCGCAGAGCCTGCTGCGACCATCCACGCCTGGCGGCAGGCGATGGATGCCGACATCGACGACGACCGCGCCGGGGCGCACATGCTCGGCGCCGATCATGCGGGCGCGGCCCGCTGCCACCACCAGCACATCCGCCTGGCGGGTCAGAGCCGCCAGATCAGCGGTGCGGGAATGGGCGACGCTGACCGTTGCATCGGCCGCCTGCAGCATCAGGGCCATCGGCTGACCGACCAGGATGCTGCGTCCCACGACCACGGCACGGGCACCGGCCAGGGGCACCTGATGGCGGGCCAGCAGGGCCATCACCCCGGCCGGCGTGCAGCTGCGGGGCCCGGGCTCTCCCTTGAGCAGCCGTCCGAGATTGAGGGTATGGAGGCCATCGGCATCCTTTTCCGGGTCGATCGCCGCCAACAGCGGCTCAGCCTCCAGGCCGGCCGGCAGCGGCAGCTGCAGCAGGATCCCATCCACGGCCGGATCGGCGTTGAGCCGCTGGATCGTGGCCAGGACCTCGGCCGCCTCCGTCGTTGCCGGCAGATGGGCACCGCAATTGACGATGCCGATGCGCGTGCAGGCCTTCTCCTTGTTGGCCACATAGACACCGCTGGCCGGATCGTCGCCGACACGCAACACCGCCAGCCCCGGCGGCCGGCCGGCCCGCTGCAACCGTTCGGCGACCACGGCCTGCAGCCGTTGTTCGAGCTCTGCCGCCAGCTGGCGACCATCGAGGATCAGGGCCATCGGACTCGGCGGCGGCAAGGGGATGCGAAAGGCCAGAGGGAGTGGCCCGGTGGGCCCTCCGGCTCCAGCATGCCCAACGATCCATCGCCCGTCCGCAGGACGCGGGCCCGACCATCGCTAGCGTGAGCCTCCCTTGAAACGTGCGCGTGGTCCGGCTTCCCGGTCCGGCTTCGCTCTGGCGCCAGTTCCGCCGCCAGGAAACCCCATGCGGCGCCCTGGCCCTCTGGCGGCCGCGGGAGGCCCTGGGGGTGCTCGTGCTCTGCCTGCTGGTGGCCCTGCTCTCAAGCTGGCCGCAGCTGGTCGAACCGAACCTGGCCCCGGGCCTGCCGGCTCCCTTCACGGCCCGCGCGCCCAAGGAGGCCACCGTGATCGACAGCACAGCCCTGGCCCAGCGACGTCTGCAGATCGGCCTGCGCACCCAGGTCCAGGTGGTCGATGGCCGGGCCAACCGCGACATCAAGGCCCTGCTGGAGCGCCGGTTGCAGGAACTCGAGCGGCGCGCCGACGCCCAGGAAGGGCTGGTGGGAGCGATCCAACTGAGCCGCAGCGAGGAGGCCTGGTTGAAAAGCCAGACGGCCGCCTCCCGCAGCCGCTGGGCCCAGGCGCTGCGCCAGGTTCAGCAGCAGATGCTCAGCCAGGGGCTCAATCCAGGCGTGGCGGAGGAGCAGCTCCGTCAGGCCGCCGCCGAGCGCCTGGCGGCGCTGGCGCCGGACGGCCGCAGCCTCGGCGCCCGCTTGCTGGCCCAATCGCTGGCGGGGCAGACCAACCTGCGCACGGATGCTCGCCTCAGTCAGCGCCGGATCGAACAGCTGATCACCCAGCAGGGGATTCCCCACATCCGTGTGCTTGAGGGCGATCGCATCACCCTCCAGGGCGAACCGATCAGCCCCCAGGCCTTTGATGTTCTCGACTACTTCGGGCTGGTGAACCGCAGCCCCCAGACCCTCGACTGGGCCCTGCGCTTCGGGGAGGCCCTGAGCGCCTCGGCGCTGATGGTGCTGCTGATCCGGCGCTGGCGGCCATCGCTGGAACCCCGCCATGCCCTGCTGGTGCTCGGCACCCTCGTGGTGGTGCAGGGGGTGAAGCTCTGGCTGGGGGAGGCCGCCAGCCCCCTGGTACTGCTGGTTCCGACCACCCTGATGCTGGCCCAGGGCCTCGGCACCGCCACCGGACTCTGCTGGCTCGCCGTGGCAGGGATGGTCTGGCCGCAGTCTCTCCAGGGACTGATGGAGGCGCGCCTGCTGGTGGCCGCGGTCGTGGCGGCAACGGCGGCCCTGCTTGCCGGTCGCCAGCGCAACCGGGCCGCCCAGCTGGAACTGGCCCTGCTGCTGCCCAGTGCGGCCCTGGTGCTGCAGTGGCTGCTGATCCAGGGCAGCGGTCTGATCAGCGGCGGCGACAGCCGCCTGCCCAGTGGCAGTGAACTGCTGAACGAGGCGCTGCTGATGGGGGGGCTGCTGATGGCCTGGCTGCTGGTGGCCCCCCTGGTGGAGAGCTTCTTCGGACTGCTGACCCGGGCTCGGTTGCTGGAGCTCTCCGACCTCGAGCGTCCACTGCTGCGGCGGTTGTCGAACGAGGCGCCCGGCACCTTCGAACACACCCTGATGATCGCCAGCCTGGCGGAGGAGGGCACACGGGCGATCGCCGCCGACACCGACCTGGTGCGCACGGGCGCTCTGTATCACGATGTCGGCAAGCTGCACGGCCCGCAGTGGTTCATCGAGAACCAGAGCGGCGATGACAACCCCCACGACCGTCTCGACGATCCCTTCGCCAGCGCCCGGATCCTGCAGGCCCATGTGGATGAGGGCCTGAAGCTGGCGCGCCGCTACCGACTGCCGCGCCCCCTGGCCGACTTCATCCCCGAACATCAGGGCACCCTGAAGATGGGTTACTTCCTGCACAGAGCCCGCGAGCTCGATCCAGGGGTGTCCGAGGCCAGCTTCCGCTACCGCGGTCCGGCCCCGCGCAGCCGGGAGACGGCCATCCTGATGCTGGCCGATGGCTGTGAGGCCGCCCTGCGGGCCCTCCCCCCCGACAGCAGTGAAGCCGTGGCACGGACCACGGTGCGCCGGATCGTGGAAGCGCGGCTGCAGGACGGCCAACCGAGTGCCAGTGGCATCAGCCGGGCCGAACTCGACCTGGTGATCCGGGCCTTTGTGCGGGTCTGGAAACGGATGCGCCATCGCCGCATCCCCTACCCCATCTCACCGCGCAAGGCCTTCAGCGCCTGAGGGCGGCGAGGTTCCGGCCTCGAGCGACGGAAAGCGTGCCGGCGAAGCGAACGAGAGCCATTCCCCCGTGGCTGGATGGCGGAACGCCAACCCGCAGGCATGCAGACAGAGGCGCGTGCAGAGGCTGGCCGCCAGGGGCTGGCCGTAGAGGGGATCCCCGAGGATCGGATGGCCGATCGCCTGCAGATGCACCCGCAGCTGATGCGAGCGACCGGTGATCGGCTGCAGCAGCAGCCCCTGGCCATGGGCGTGCGGCTGATGGCGTTGCCAGTGCGTCAGGCTCGGCCGCCCGGACGCCGCCACCCCGTAGAGCGGCGGCTGATGGCTCAGCTTCATGATCGGCAGATCGATCGTTCCAGAGGCAGCCTCCGGACTGCCGAGCACCCTGGCGAAGTAACGCTTCTGGATCTGGCGTTCCGCGAAGGCACGACTGAGCTGGCGATGGCTCTCGCTGTCGCGGGCCAGGAGCAGCAACCCTGAGGTATCGCGGTCCAGCCGATGCACCAGGCGCAGCTCCGGCCAGCGGGCCTGGAGGCGCAGCACCAGGCTGTCGCGCTGCTCCGGGCCCAGGCCCGGCTGCGTCAGCAACCCGGCTGGTTTGTTGACCACGACCAGCCAACGATCCTGGTGATGCACCGTCACCGCCGCCAGCCCAGGATCGACCGGGCGACCCGACGCGAACGGTTGATCAGCGCGGGCAGCGGTCACCTTCGACGGCCAACACGGATCGGATGATCTTCCCAGCCCGGCCTGGGTCCCGGTCGCCGGCGCTTCCTTTGCCACTGGGCCCTGGGGTTGGTCTCGGCGCCTGACCCAGCGCAGGATCGCCGCCACCGCCACCGCCGTGCGGCAGATCCACCGCCGCGCCGAGGGTCGTCAGCAGAACGGGCGCATCAGCGCAACCATGACGCCCCGTAACACCCTCCAGACAGCCAGAACGAGCTCGATAGCGTCTGCATGTAGCCGCTTGAACATCCATGAGCATCGGCGAAGTGTTTCTCGGAAGCCTGACCACAGGGGTGATCACCCCAGAGGAAATCAACTGGCTCACGGCCATGCAGCATCATTTCTCGCGTCAGGAGGAGGCCACCGCTCTCCGGATCGGGCGCCTGCTGGATGACGGCCTGATTCAGATCGGCTGCCGGCTCCCGATCGCCGGATGACGATGGGCCCGGGTCGCGCCAGGATCAGAACACCGTCGCGATCCTTGCGTCCATGACCCGTGCCGATGGTCCCAGC
>CAIXOZ010000197.1 GCA_903921295.1 uncultured cyanobacterium
GCCCTGGTGGTGCCCGATTGTTCCTTTGATGGCTGCAGCAGCTGTGGGGTCTGTGGCCCTGAGCTCGGCCACAACGTCGTTGTGCCGCCGCCGCCGATTCCTCCGCAGGCGCCCCAGCGTGCTCCGGCCAGTGACCGGGTGCACCGGCTTCGCTTCGGTTTCAGCAAGACGGGTTCCCTCGCCCTGCTCAGCCATCTCGATGTGGTGCGGATGCTGGAGCGCGCCCTGCGCCGCAGTGGCCTGCCCGTGAGCTTCACCGGCGGCTTCCATCCCCTTCCCAGGCTGCAGTTGGCCCTGGCCCTGCCTCTTGGGGTGGAAGCCGAGGGCGAATGGCTCGATCTGGAATTTGTGGAGCCGATCGCGCCCGCCGAGGCGTTGGAGCGGCTGCAGGTCCAGTTGCCAGATGGCTTCAGGCTGCTGTCGGTCGCGGCGGTGCCGGTGTCGGGCCCGAGCCTGGCCATGGAGGTGAAGGCTGCTCTCTGGCGGCTTGAGCTGCAGCCGGCCCCCTTCGGCACCGATGGCCTCCCGGAATCCGCCGGCACTCCAGCCATGGCTAGCCCGGGGCACGGGCCTGATCGCACGGCCTGGTCGCAGGCGTTGGCGTCCCTTCTGGCGGCAGACTCCCTGGTGTGGCAGGACACCGACAAGAAAGGTCGGCCCAGGCAGCGGGAGTGTCGGCCGGCTCTGGAAAGTCTGGAGCTGTTGGCCTGGCAGCCCGAGCGGGTGACCCTGCGGCTGCGGGCCACGGTTGATGAGGCTGGCCGCAGTCTTCGGCCTGAGCAACTCCGCCATTGGCTTTCGGATCGGCTGGGCGCACCCCTGAGGCTCGGCGCTCTTTGCCGCGAGGCCCTGCAGCTGCAGTCGTGCTAATGTCCACACAAGACGGCTGAGAAGTCAGCTGATCGTGCCCAGATCATTTCTTGATTCCTGGATCCGATCAGAGCGCTGATGCCGCCAGAGGAGTCTTCAAGAACCCAGTGTCCTGCGAGCCCTCTGAGGCATTCGTCCTCGCTCCTGCAGGTGAGCATCGTTGACCAGAGGGTCTGATCCAGCCCTAGGTCACGAGGCTGACGCCGCCGGTGCTGATCGACCGCTCCATCCCTGCTGAAATCCTTCGGTTCGGATGCCCGTCCACCGCCGCCTCCAGGGCAGCCGCTAACAGAGCCTCCAACGCCGCTGTTTCCGGCCACGTCCGGTTCCACTCGATCGTTTCGGTCCGATTCATCTCCCCTGGTGATCAGGACCGGCGATCCGCTCCGGTCCCTGTCGGATGCATCAGAACCCTGCGGCAGGGCCGATCCCGCCCTTCGGGTTCCCGCTACGTCCTCCACATGCGCGCATCCTTGCGATGCAGACGCCGAATTTTCTCCGACCCTGAGCGCTGACTTCGTCAACGCCGATCCGTCAACGCCAACCTTTCAAGGCCAGCCCGTCATTCCCCCGAGCTTCCAGGCGTTCACGACGCCATGCCTGCTCGGTGATGACTCCGCCTCAACGGCTCACAAGCTTCAGAGGCTGTTCTCCCAATCCCCAGGCAGGACCCGCCAGGGTCCAGGACTCTCCCTTATGCCCCAGCAGATCGTCATTGCCGAGCAGCTGCGGATCGCCGCAGTTCTCAACGACGAACGTGTGGATGAACTGGTGGTGGCCCAGGGGCGCTATCAGATCGGTGATGTTTATCTCGGCACCGTTGAGAATGTGCTGCCGGGCATTGATGCGGCGTTTGTCAATATCGGTGAGAGTGAGAAGAACGGTTTCATTCACATCACTGATCTCGGGCCGTTGCGCCTGAAGAAAGGTGGAGCCGGCATCACCGAACTGCTGGAGCCGCGCCAGAAGGTGCTGGTGCAGGTGATGAAGGAACCCACCGGAACCAAGGGGCCCCGTCTCACCGGCAACCTCACCCTGCCCGGTCGTTTCCTGATCCTTCAGCCCCATGGCCAGGGGGTCAACATCTCCAGGCGCATCAACGGTGAATCCGAGCGCAACCGCCTGCGGGCCCTCGGGGTGCTGATCAAACCCCCCGGGGCTGGCCTGCTCATCCGCACTGAGGCGGAGGGCGTCAGTGAAGAGCTGCTGATCGACGACCTTGAATCCCTGCTGCGCCAGTGGGAGGCGATCCAGACCGCTGCCGAGACGGCAACTCCGCCGGTGCTGCTCAACCGCGACGAGGATTTCATCCATCGCGTCCTGCGGGATCTGTACAGCCCTGAGGTGGTCAGGGTGGTCGTCGACGCCGCCGATGCTGTGGACCGGGTCAAGGCCTTCCTCGGTCCTGACCAGACCAACCTGCTCGTGGAGCATCACAACGAATCCGCGGACCTGCTGGAGCACTACCGGGTCAACGCCGCCATCCGCGATGCCCTCAAGCCCCGGGTCGATCTCCCCTCCGGCGGCTACGTGATCATCGAGCCCACGGAGGCTCTGACGGTGATCGATGTCAACTCCGGCTCGTTCACCCGTTCCGCCAATGCCCGCGAAACGGTGCTCTGGACCAACTGCGAAGCGGCCGTGGAGATCGCTCGCCAGCTGAAGCTCCGCAACATCGGTGGTGTGGTGATCATCGACTTCATCGACATGGAGTCGCGCCGGGATCAGCTGCAGGTTCTCGAGTCGTTCACGGCCGCGGTCCGCGATGACGCCGCCCGTCCCCAGATCGCCCAGCTCACGGAGCTTGGCCTTGTGGAACTCACCCGCAAGCGCCAGGGTCAGAACATCTATGAGCTCTTCGGTCGGGCCTGCCCCAGCTGTGGCGGTCTTGGCCATGTGGCGGTGCTTCCAGGCAAGGACACCCTCCAGCCGCTGGCCACCCTCACCGGTCTGGTGCGCTCGGTGGCCTCGGCACGGGCGGAAGTGCTCAGCCCCGGCGGCTCGGAGGGCTCCTCCCGGCGTCGGCGTGGTGGTCGTGGCGGCCGTGGTTCCAGCGAGCCTGGCGATGATCTGACGGGAAGTTCAGAGCTCAGCTCTTCCGTTGATGACTCCGGCCGCGCGTCCGATGGCCTCGCTCTGGCAACCGAAGCGCCGTCGCGGCGCCAGGAACCCGAGCTGGTGGCGGTGCCGATGGATGCCGAACATGAGCTTGTGTATGGCTGGATGGGGCTGCATCCGGCCCTGCTGCTGGATCAGCCGGCCCAGCCGCTGGAGAACCTGATGGTGCGGGTGATCCGTCCCGGCGAGGACGCGGAGGCGGTTCTGGAGGAAGCCCGTCAGCAGCTGGCCGCCTCCGGCAGTCGTCGTCGTCGCCGTGGACGCGGTGGCGCCGGCGCTGAGGCCGCGCCGATGGCCCCTCCACTGTCCTCCGGGGCCGCCCCCGTGGAGATCACCCCCCTGCCGGAGCCCACGGTGTTTGCTCCCGGCCAGGAGCCCCTGTCGATGGTTGTCGGCATGGCCCGCCAGGAGCCGGAGGATTCCGTGCCGCCGGCGGCAGCCTCTCAGCAGCCCCTTGCTCAGATCCCAACCACGGCCCCTGAACCCGAGCTGGAGGAGGACTCCGGTGAACCACGTCGCCGCCGCCGCCGATCCTCCGCCGCCGTCTGAAGCGACCTGCTGGCAGCACTGGCCCAGTGAGGGGCTGGCTGGAGTCGACGAAGTCGGCCGCGGGGCCCTGTTCGGCCCTGTGTTCGCGGCCGCGGTTGTGCTTGACCCCCTGGCCCATGGCCCGTTGCAGGCGGCCGGGCTGACCGACAGCAAGAAGCTCACGGCCCGTCGTCGCCAGGCGCTGGTTCCGCTGATCCGGGCCTCCGCTCTGGCCTGGGGCATCGGCCAGGCCAGTGCCGCCTGCATTGATCACCAGGGCATCCGCACGGCCACGGAGCGGGCGATGCTGCGGGCCCTGCAGCAATTGATGGTGCCCCCATGCCGTCTTGATGCGCCGCCATCGTTGGTGCTGGTCGATGGGGTGTTGCCGTTGCGTCTCTGGCCAGGCCCGCAGCGCACCCTGGTGCGTGGCGATCAGCTGTCGCTGGCGATCGCCGCCGCCAGCGTGCTCGCCAAAGAGGAGCGCGATGCCCTGATCCGGAGGCTGGCGACGCGCTTCCCCGGCTACGGCCTCGATCGCCATGCGGGCTATGGCACCCTCCAGCACAGGCAGGCCCTGGCGAGTCTCGGGCCGACCCCGTTGCACCGGCTGTCCTTTCTGGCCGGAACAACGCACTCGCGTGCTCAGCCTTCCCGCTCCGCACACCAGCGTTGGTAGTCGCCCAGGAGCTGTTGGCCGACTCTGGTGCGGATGCCGAGCAGGATGCCGGCCAGCAGCGATCGCCCCGTGGCTTCGAGAACCTTGGCGGGAATCATGCGCAGCAAGGGAGGTTGACTGACCTGAACGGCCAGCTGCGCCTCACCTTCCAGACCCTCGTTGCTCGCGACCAGCCAGGATTCGAGGCTGAGCTGGAAGTGGTCAACGATGCCGAGACCCTCCAGGCGGCAGTCGGTCGCCTCGAGATCGATGCGACCGTCTGAGAGCTTCGCCCGCAGATCGACGATGGGCTGAATCTGCAGCTGGAACACCTGCAGGCGTGTGACCGTGTAGCGGTAATGCCCCGGGCCCAGCCGCTCGAGTTGCTGGAGATCGAGCAGGGCCCCGATGACCCGTTCCTCGTCCGCCAGATAGGCGGCCAGACGCTCCCCTTCGCCCGCAGTGGTGAGGCAGAGGCTCTGGCGGGCGCTGAAGGCCAGGATCATGGCAGCAGGCCGGCGCGCCATGATCTTATCGGTCTCCCTTCGCCCGTTTCCCTTCCCGATGCGCGTTGCCTTTCTTGGTCCCCATGGCACCTACGGCGAGAAGGCCACCCGTCGGTTCGCGAGCCTCGAGCGCTGGCAGGGGGCGGAGCTTCTGCCCTGTCCGACGATCCGGGCGGTGGTGGAGTGCTTGGCCGCAGGTCGCTGTGAGGCGGCGGTGGTGCCTGTGGAGAACTCCGTGGAGGGAGGGGTCACGGCCGCGCTGGATGCCCTCTGGAGCCATCGTGATCTGGCGATCACCAGGGCCCTGGTGCTGCCGATCCGTCATGCCCTGCTCGGCGAGGGCCCTCTGGAGGCGGTGAGTGAGGTGCTGTCCCATCCCCAGGCCCTGGCCCAGTGCAGCCAGTGGCTGGCAGATCACTGTTCCGGAGCCTTGCAGTTGCCCACGGCCTCCACCGCCGAAGCGGCGCGGATGGCCCGGGGCAGCCGCTTCCGGGCGGCGATCGCCTCGCTCGAGGCGGCCCACGAGCAGCAGCTTCCGGTGCTGGCCTTCCCGATCAATGACATCGCGGGCAATTGCACCCGCTTCCTGTTGCTCCAGCGTGGCACCAGGGCCGAAGGCGGACCGATGGCCAGCCTGGCCTTCTCGCTGCACGCCAATCGTCCTGGGGCCCTGCTGGAGGCCCTGGCGTGCTTCGCCGGGCTTGGCCTGAACATGAGCCGGATCGAATCGCGGCCATCGAAGCGGGAGCTCGGGGAATACCTGTTCTTCGTGGATCTGGAGCTGGAGGCCCCCCAGGATCTGATCTGGCCGCTGCCTGAACCCAGGGTCCACAACGAAAGCCAGAGCAGCAGTCTGGAGAAGGCCCTGCGGGCGCTGGAGCCCCTCTGCGAGCACCTGGCCCTGTTCGGAACCTATCCCCTGAACGTTCTCGAGGACGAGTCCACAAGCAGCCCAGGGGCCTGAGCGCAACCGCCTGGTGGGTCTCGACGCCGCATCGCCGCGGGCGGCTCAGGTCGGCTGATCGCTGCGGAAGACACCGAAATCCATCAGTCCTGTCCTGAAGGCCCAGTGCATCAGCAGCAGGGTCGGGGTTTCCCTCAACCCCTGCAGAACGGCCCGCGGCCCCAGTCCGAGAACAGCCAGCGGTCGGCGTCCTCCTTCGAGGATCGAATCGATCCAGGAGGGCAGGGTGGCTGCTGTCCAGTTGGCGGTGGAGATGGTGCTGGATCGCCAGGGGCTGGCTTCGAGGTTGGCCCTGAACGAGCGGATGCTGGCGAATTCCGGATGGGCCCACTGGTTGAGCAACTGCTTCATCACCCAGCGTTCGCGCCGATCCATGGCTCCATCCACCGGATCGCGGCGATTCCAATCCGCGACGGCCAGGCGACCACCGGGTTTGAGGACGCGTAGCAGCTCGTCGGCGAAGCGCTGCTTGTCGGGCATGTGCGGTCCGGCTTCCACGCTCCAGACAGCATCGAAACGGCCGTTGGCCAGTTGCAGATCCAGGGCATCCATCACCTGGAACCGGCAGCGCAGGTCAGGTGGGGTGAGGGCAGTGGCCCGTGCCACCTGGGCCTGGCTGATGCTGATGCCGAGCACGTCAAACCCGTAGTCGCGCGCCAGGATCCTGGCGCTGCCGCCGATGCCGCAGCCCACATCGAGCAGTGTTGACCCGGGGGGGAGTTGATCAAGACCGCTCCAGCGCACGAGTTCATGCACGAAGGCTTCCTTGGCCTTGCGGAAATCGCGGCTGCGAGGTGGGTCACCGTAATGGCCGAGATGAACGTGTTCACCCCAGAGACGTTCCAGCAACCGGTCGTCGGTCCAGCGGTCGTAGGCATCGGCAACGCTGCTGCTGGAGAGGTAGCGCCGATCACGTCGCTGCCACAGCCAGGCGGAGGAGACGATCACCACCAGGAGCAGCAGCAGAGCGATCAGAACGTTCACGAGCGGAAAGGGGGATGGGGCTGCGGCAGCGGACGGTGGTCAGGAGGAGCCAGCTGGGCGGCGTCAGGCTGGACGGGTGCGGTGACTGGGGGCCTGAACAGGGTCACGGATGCTCGAGGTGGCAGGCCGGCGTGCGCCGCAGGCACGGCCCTGCTTCGTTGGATGGTGGTGGAGCGATTGATTGCACGGCCCTGGCTCTGGAGGCATGGAGGCCAGGGCCGGAGCGGCCAGTGGCTGATCAGCTGGGCTCGATGTCCTTGAAGGTCTCCTTGAGCACGGTGCGGGCGGCAAGCTGACGACGGGTGTGGTCGAGGAGGTCGTATTCCTGACGCAGCCTCTCACCGGTGTCCGTGATTTCGAGCAGGGCCTGCTGATGGGAGGCGACGGGACCTCCGAGGTGGGAGGCGATCCAGAAGGAGAGTTCCCGGGGCAGGTCGGGGAGGTCGTTCGGGAGTGGGGTCTGACCACCGAAGAGTTTCCCTGTCAGATCAACGACATCATTCAGGGCACGGTTCACATCACGGGCCAGTTGTTCCAGCACCTCGTGCTCATCGCTCTGGTTGTCCTCGATCCAGCTGACCATCGCCACCTTGAACGGGGTCTCGCGCACGATTTCGAGGATGCGGAAACGTTGCTGACCGAGCGTGACGATGTTGCTGCGATCGTCGTCCTGCGTCTGGCACTGCAGGATTTCTGCGCAGCAGCCGACATCGGCCATGGTGCGCTCCTGGGGATCCCAGCGCACAACCCCGAAGCGGCGATCGGTTTCAAGCACCGTGCGCAGCATCATCCGGTAGCGCGGCTCGAAGATGTGCAGAGGAAGCACCTCTTCAGGGAACAGCACCACATCCGGCAGGGGAAACAGTGGCAGCTCCCTGACGGAGAGGTCGGACACGGGCTGGTGAATGCAGGGTGGGAAGGAGGCCATCACAGGGCTCCGACAGGTTGATCCTAGAAACA
>CAIXOZ010000198.1 GCA_903921295.1 uncultured cyanobacterium
AGGCCGGCGGCGTCGACAGCGGCCAGCAGGGTGTTGAAGCAGCCCGCTCCGGCTGCTGTCTCGAGAATCGTTGCCATGGCGTGGGAGGGAAGTGGTGGTGCCTTGGGTGTGGCGATCAGCGATAATCCTGGGTCTGGATATCGCCGAGGCGCGCCTCAGGACGGAGGAAGCGATCCATCTGCGTTTCGAAGAAGCGTCGATTGGCGAGCCGGTGTGCGGGATCCGGATCATCCAGCGGATAGAACAACGCGGCCCGGAGGGCCTGGATCACCGCTGACGTCACGTTGTACATCGAGCGCTGGAAGGTGATGCCGAGCTGGATCAGCTGATCCTCTTCGCCACGGCGGTGCTGCTGGTAGATCTCCTTCAGGTAAGGGGGCAGGAAGTGCAGCATGTCCTGCATCAGCAGGGTCGGGGGGATGCCGGCGGATCCCACGGGAAACACATCGGCGTAGAGAATGCCGTAGTGAAAATCCTTCTGTTCGGCGGGAACCTGCTGGGCCTGGGCGTTGTAACTCTTTGTGCCCCGGAAGGGAGAGGTCCGGTAGAACACCGCTTCGACATAAGGCAGGGCTGCTTCATAGAGCCAGGTGAAGCCTTCGCTTTTGGGAATGATTTCGTGGCATTCACCGTCGATGAACACATGGTGGTATATCGGGCGACCAGCTACTGCGAAGATGCCGTTCACGAGAAAATCCATCGCCTCGGGAACGCTCGTCAGCTTGCCTTCGTCGTAGAGATCGCTCATTTCGAAGAAGACCGGTGCCATCACCTCCCAGAACAGGCCAAGATTGGCGTAGTAAGAGAGCTGTTTGACCTGCTCCAGCACCATCTCCGGAAACAGGCGGTAGAGGCCTTGCATCACGGGGTTGCCGCGGAAGTAGGCCTTGATCGCCCGGTCGGCATTGGCGCGGTAGGCCTCTGAATCGAGGTAGTCGTTGAAGCGACCGCCCATGCCCTGGTGCCAGTACATGGCCTGCATGCAGGCCTCGGCAAACTCCATGTTGATGCGGTCATGCCACAGGTGATGCAGCAGTTTTGGCATGCGGGTTGTTTCGCCCCTGGCCATGAATTCCAGCAGTTCTGGATGGGCCTTGTCTGTGCCCCGCCAGATGCGCAACGGTGATTGGTCACCGGCATAGCTGTTCGGTCGATCCAGATACTCCTGGGAGGGGAAATATTTGAAGGCCGGCAGGGGATTGAGAAAGATCTGTTCGGCGATGTAGAGAAGATCGCGCCAGTAGAAGTCCATCGGCACGGCATAGGCCTTGTAGATACCGATGATCTGCCTGAGGTTTTCAGGAGTGTCGGGCAGCATGGATCCACCGGCTTCAAGCCGATGGATCACCTCGGCCCAGCGGTGCTGGGATGGGGGCAGGGGATCGGTGGCGGCGCGGTCAACCACGGCCGGGGTCGGGATCGTCATGAGGGCAGGAGCTCCTGGGTGACGGCAACGCTGTTGAGGGGAAGGGAAGCGGTGAGAAAGGGCTGACCGCGCAGGGCCAGCGAGGTTGCTGTCTGCTCGCTCCAGCC
>CAIXOZ010000199.1 GCA_903921295.1 uncultured cyanobacterium
CATTGGCGATCACGGCATAGGCGCGGGCCATCTCATAGAGCAGCGTTTCGCGTCCGCCAAGCACCATGTTGTAATCACTCTCCAACGGGGTGGTGATCCCCAGCTGGCGAGCCAGACGCAGCACCCGCGCCAGCCCGACCGTCTCCGCAAGGCGGAGGGCGACCACATTCTCGGATTGGGCCAGTCCATCGGCCATTGTCATCGCACCTGCGCCGCTGCGACAGCCGGAGACGTAAGCCAGACGGGCGCAGGAGATCAGCGCGGAGGGGGCAATGCCGGCCTGGAGAGCCGACAGATAAGTGAACAACTTGAAGGTCGAGCCCGGCTGACGCAGCGCCTGGACCCGGTCATAACTGGAGTTCTCATAATCCCCCCCTCCGACGTAGGCCAGGATGTCGCCATTTTCATAATTGAGGGAAATCAAAGCCCCCTGGGTCAGGCCGGCTCTGGCCGCCGGACCTTCGAGGAAACGCTTCATCTCCTCCTGCGCAAGCTTCTGCAGGCCAGGATTGATCGTGCTGACGACGACATAATTTCCACCAAGACTCGGATCACTGAGATCGAGACCGAACCGGGCTCCCTGCAGTTCCCCTACCACGTAGTCGCTGAAGAAGGGATAACTCTGAAAGCTGCTGGCCCGACAGGCTGACGGGTCGATGTTCAACGGACGACGGCGGGCATCAATCGAGGCCTGTTCACCCAGATAACCTTGCTCGTGCATTCGCTGAAGCACAAGATCGCGGCGTTCACGGCCCCAGCTTGGATGCTCGGTATTGCAAGGGCTATAACCATTGGGATTCGGAAGCAACCCCACAAGAAATGCCGCTTCCTGAACATCGAGATCAGCCGCACCCTTGCGGAAATACAATCGGGAGGCTTGCTCAAAGCCCTCGGTACCGAGGCCGAGATAGGCCCGATCCAGATACATCTTCATGATCTGGTTCTTGCTGTAGCCCACCTCCAGCTGAAGGGCCACCCAGAGCTCGCGCAGTTTGCGGGTGAGGCTCAGATCATTGCCGACGTCCGGGTAATAGAGCCGTGCCACCTGCTGGGTGAGCCCGCTGGCACCGCCACTGCGACGCACGAGCGAACGGCCGACGCCATACAGATCAAGGCCGCTGTTCCAGCCGAAGCGCGCATCCTCTGACGCCAGCAGCGCCTGGCGCAGGACCATCGGATAGGAACTCAGCGACGGCAAGGCCGTGGCGGACCCCTCCTTGGCATCGATCTGGCGACCATCGCTGGAAAGGATCTTCACCGGGCCGGAGATCAGCCGGATCCGGGATCCGCCTCCCAGGGACGCGGCCGTGAGCAGGCTGGTGACCAGCAGCGCCGAACCGACAAGGGCTCCGAGGCCGAGGCGATGGATGGTGCGCTCCAGGGCACTGCGGGGATGCCGATACAGCAGCGACGGTGCATTTCCCTTGAGCGGGGAGCCGAAATGAACCCGATCGCCGTCGCGAAGACGGATTGAGCGGATGCGTCGATCACGGTGGAACAGGCCATTGGCCGAATTGAAATCCTCAAGAGCAAAATCGCGATCAGCAGGATGCTCCCGCTCGAGGATGGCGTGCACCCTGCTGAGGTTGGCCGAAGCGACCGACAGATCGCAGCCGGGATCACGACCGAGTCTGTAGCGACGCGGTTCGAGGGGCGTGATGCTGACCTGCTGCTCCCCCGACCAGAGTTCCAACCAGACCGGGCGCTGGCGCAGCGCCGTCCAGGCCGCGGCCATCGCCTGCTGCCGTTGGCGCCAGGCCCCCCGCCGGGACGCCCGCAGGAGATCAGCCCAGAGATCCCGAGTGGTCGGTGCTGACCCGGGGAGCGCGGAATCGACTGGCGCCGGTTTCTCCGTTGTTGGGACTGCGCCTGAAGCCACCGGTTGTGACGGTCCCGCAAGATCAGCGGCTGTGGATGGAGTGCCCGGGAATGCAGGCACGGGGCCAGAAGGCGGTGAAGGATCGGGCTCCAACCCCGAGGCGCCTGAGCCTTCAGGCCCCGATGATTGAGGCCCGGGCGTTGGATTCGGCTCCGTCATCGGGATCAACTCGAAGGCGCCCGGCCCTAGGCTAGATCGAAGCAGCCCATGATTCGTTGCAGCGCCAACGCGATCCCTGGGAACCATTTCGCCTCTGGCTGGCGCTGACGATCGGTGTCTACGCCTTGCGGGCGACCTTTGCGGCCTCCTGGCTCGGCGCCATCCCAGGCTGGGTGCTGCTGATCATGGTGCAGGTGGCCCTGGTCCTGGCCAGTCGGGCGCTGCTGTTCCCCGGTCGTGTCACCCCCTACCGCGAAGGCGATCGTGGCTGGTGGTCCGACCTCCGGGACGACTGGCAGCTCTGGTGGCAACGCAGGCGCCAGCCATGACCACCTCCCCGCGCCTGGTCCTGAAGAGCGACACCAGCAAGGTGGCACGCCTTGATCCGTCCACACCACTGACCATCGGCCGCGCCACCAACAACCGCCTCGCCCTGCCGAACGAGGTCCTGGTGTCCGACCACCACGCGGTGGTGCGGTTCTCCGACGACAGGGGCTGGTTGATCTGCGACTGGAAGAGCGAAACCGGCACATTCCTCAATGGGGAGCCCCTGCGGCATTGCCGGCAGCTGCGCGATGGGGCCGCCATCGGCCTCGGACCTCAGGGACCTGTGCTGCTCTTCCAGGATGGTGCAGCGACGGCACCGGCACAGGCCCAGGCAACGACAGGCTTGCCGCAGACTCCGCCTCGTGCGGCCGGCGTCAGCGCCCAGACCGCAGCCCGAACAGGTCACTCAACAGCACCAGGCCCAGCTCCGGCGCCCACCAACCAGGCCGATGCCGGTCCTGTCCGAACGGGGTCGAACGACTCACCCGCGCGCAGGCCGGCGGGAGCTGGGGAAAGCATCGATTTCCTCGGCGAACGCCTGGCCCTCGACCAGATCCTCTCGGTGACAGTGCGCAGCGAACCCCGTCACCCCCACATTTTCAGCTGGTGGCTGCTCCTCTGCCTGGGCAGTCTGCTGTTGCTGCCCTTCCCGCTGCTCTTCTGGATCTTCGAGGTCGCCGGCCTGGCGGGATGGGTGGTGCTCGGATCCCGCAAGGATCACAGCCTGGTGGTGGTGCTGCGCAATGGCCTCGCCTACCGGCGCAACTTCGTCAACCGGCCGACGGCACTGTCCCATCGCAATGGCATCCGCCGGGCCCTTGGCCAGAGTCCCGATGACTAGAAGCCCCCGCCTCTGGATGCTGCCCGAGGGGTCCGACCTGGCCTTTGAGGGGTTGCAGGCGCGGGTGACGATCGTGCGGGGCCTGGGGGGAGGCACCCAGGGACAGGTGTTTGAAGTGGATGTGGCCGGAGAGCGCATGGCCCTGAAGTGGTACTTCCCCAACAGCATCGCCGCCGATCCGAATCTGGAGCGACGGCTTCTGGCCAGCATTCAGGCAACAGCACCCAACCCTTCCTATCTCTGGCCGCTGGCCCTGTTGCGACCGGCGGCCGGGGAATCCACCCGTCTGCCCCTGGCCGTCCAGAGCTTCGGCTATCTGATGCCGCTGCGGCCGCCCGGATACATCGGTGCCCACGAACATGTGGGCGGGCTGGTGGACATCAGCCTGCAGACGGTGATGCGATCGAGCTTCTTTCTGGCGGAGGCCTTTCACGACCTCCATCTCCGGGGCCTCTGTTACAAGGACATCTCCCTGATGAACCTGTTTCTCGAACCCAGCTCCGGCAGGATCCTGATCTGCGACAACGACAACGTTGCCATCGATGGCCGCGACCCCGGCAGCGTGCTCGGCACCCCTGGCTTCATGGCCCCGGAGGTGCTGCTAAGGCAGGCGCGACCGGGGGCCAACAGCGATCTTTTTTCGCTTGCGGTTCTGATCTTCCGCCTGCTCACACGCCACGATCCCCTGCTGGGATCGCTGGAGCTGGCGATCCGTTGCCTCGATGAACCGGCGCGCCGCCGCCTCTATGGCGAAGATCCCGTGTTCATCTTCGATCCCAGGGATGACCGCAACCGGCCCGATCCCGAAGCCCATCCCGCCGCGCTGGTCACCTGGCCGATCTATCCCGCCCCCCTGCAGGTGCTGTTCCTGCAGACCTTCGGCATCGGCATGAAATCGCCCGAACGACGGGCGCTCACCGGCCAATGGAAACAGGTGCTGGCGCGCACCCTGGATCAACGGAGACTCTGCCCGCACTGCGGTCAGGAGACCTTTCCCGACCCCGCCGCTCCAGGGCGGTGCTGGAACTGCGGCCGCGAGCTCGGCCCCGGTCTGGCCCTGCAGCTGCCCCATGGGCTGGTACAGGCCGCAGCCGGCAATGAACTGCACCCCCATCACTTCGACAACCTCCACCCCCAGGGCCTCGGGAACCCGCTGGCACGTCTGGAATCGCACCCCAGCCGCCACGATCTTCTCGGCCTGCGCAATCTGGATGCGCACCCCTGGCAGGCGCTCCTGAGAAACGGTGAACGCCTCAACGTGGACCCCGGCCAGGTCTGTAATCTCGCGCCACTGACCGGGCTCGTCACTCCATCGGGGCCGATCACCCTCCTGCGCTGACTGCATGGCCTTCCCCAACGTCCGGCTCAGCAACCGGCCCCTGCATTTCATCTATCTCTGCGATTGCTCGGGGTCGATGGCGGCTCAGGGCAAGATGCAGGCCCTCAATCAAGCCATCCGCCAATCCCTTCCCGGAATGGCCGACGTGGCCCGCGAGAATCCGGAAGCGAGGGTTCTGGTGCGGGCGATCAGCTTCTCCGACCGGGCCTTCTGGCACATCCCCGACCCGACCCCGGTGACGGACCTCGTCTGGACAGACCTCCAGGCGGGCGGCATCACCGCCATGGGGGAAGCGCTCGAACTGGTAGCCAGCCAGCTGAGCTCGCCGCCGATGGAAGAGCGGGCACTGCCGCCGGTGCTGGTGCTGATCTCGGACGGTCAGCCCACCGATGACTTTGAGCGGGGCCTGTCCCTGCTGATGCGCCAGCCCTGGGCCCAGAAAGCGGTCCGACTGGCGATTGCGATGGGCCATGACGCCGATCTTGAGGTCCTGCAGCAGTTCATCGGTCCGGAGCCGTTCCCACGCCTTCCGGAGGGGGAGGTGCCAGGCGCCAGCGGCCATCAACCGCGGATGGCCGCCAGGAGCAGGTCGCCTCGCCGGCCACTGCAGGCCAGCAACGCCACATCCCTTGCCCAGTACATCCAATGGGCCTCCACCGCCGTCGTCGGGGCGGCCTCTCGGCCGGCCAGCCGCCTGGGCGGCGAAGAACTCCACAGCAATCAGAACCAGAGCAACATTCCTTTGCCCGATCTGCCGCCGACGCTGATGGATCCCACCGACGACATCGGCCCACTGGTGTGGTGATGGGCTCCTGGGCCGTTCCCGAACTGAGCCGGGTGATCGGCGCGTCCCATCAGCGCCAGGGCAGGCCCTGTCAGGACGCCGTTCTCGCCCGGGAGTTGCATGATCGCCATGGCGAATGCCTGCAGCTGATGACCGTGGCAGACGGCCACGGTGGGGCCCGGTACCACCGCTCCGAGGTCGGCAGCCGCCTGGCCTGCGAGCAGGTCGCTGCTGTGATCAGCGATCACCTGACCAGCTGCCCCCTCAGCGATCCGGCCTGGGAAACCTGGCTGCAACAAGAACTGCCGCCACTGGTGCAGAGCCGCTGGCTGCGGGCGATCGAAACCGACTGGCAGGAGCAACCCAGCGCAGGCGAACCCTTTTCCGCCCTGACCTACGGCACAACACTCGGGGTGGTGCTGATGAGCCGCCACTGGTGGGCGGCAGGCGGTCTCGGCGACTGGGACCTCCTGGCGGTGCCGGCGCAAGGGCCGCCTGCGCTGCTGAACCAGGAGCCCGAGCTCGGCGGCGGCAGCGAAGCCACGGCCAGCCTCTGTCTCGATCAGGCGCCTGCGCTCTGGCGGCAACGCTGCCAGCTGGTCATGCTCGATCCGGATCAGTCACCCCTGACCCTGCTGCTGAGCAGTGATGGACTGCGCAAATCCTGCGCCACCGACGAGGACTACAGGGTCCTGGGGGCCTACCTGTGCGGTTTCAATGGTGCCGATGGTGCGGTGCCTGATCTGGAAGCTGGCGGCGAGCCAGCCGACCTGGAGGGCGCTCTGGAACGAATCACCCGTGAAGGCAGTGGCGACGACATCAGCGTGGCCATCGGCCGCTGGATCGAGGAGGGGCAGGAAGCAGCGGAGGGGACGGCCGGCTCCAACCCTGACCACTCGGGCCGGCGCAGATCCCAGGGGCGGAACGAACGGGTGCCGATCCCTGAACCGGGCTCTCTTCGGAGGCGACGTCCATGGAGCTGGCTGATCCTGGTGGGCCTGGCCGGCGCCATCGGCGTGGCGCTCTGGCTCAGACAACGTGCGCTGGTGCCGACAGGAGCCGATAACGGTCCGACAGCCGTGCTGCCAGCCATCGATCGTCGTGGCAAGGCCGCTGTGATGCTCAGGATCAACGAACTCTGCAGGCTTGAGAGCGAGATCCGCCGGGCGACCCTTCGCACCCGCCGCGAAACCTTCGAGGGATTGCACGCGGGTCGCCAGGATCGGCGAACGCTGCTGCGCCAGGCGGCTCAGGACCCCCTCGGCGCCCTGATCGCCTGGAGTCAACCCGAAGCGCAGACCCTGGCTTCACCTGTCAAGCCCAGGCCCGCCGCAGACCTGGTCGCAGACCCGAAGGCAAAACCCGCTCAAGGTCGGGCTGGCACTGAAGCTCCGCCGTTGGTGAACAGCGACGGCCGGATCGCCGGGCTCGCCGTCTGCCAACCCCTTGCCCAGGATCTCCGCGACGGCTGGTCAGGCCTGCGGCCAGCCCAACCCCTGGGGCCGGAACGCCCCGCTCGCCCCCAACGACCGCGATGAAGGACCACGCCCTCGGCCGGGCCCTCAGGGCCTATGTGCTTCAGGAGCTGCAGCACGGTCGCCGGCCTGAACCGAGCCGACTGCAGGCGCTGCTCAACGATCTCGTCCACAGCGATCAGGAACCCCTGCTGCCGGCTCTGCGCACCCTCGTGCTTTCGACAGCGTTCGGCAGCGCCATCCGCCAGGATCCGCCCCTGGCAGATCACCGGCTGCTGCCCCGCCTGCAGCAGGAGCTGGCGACAACCTGTTCCCAGGGGGTGCGCCTGCGGATGGACGCGGTGCTCGGGGGCCTGCTCGATCAACCGGAGTCAGCCACCGGGCCGGCAGCCGAAACGCCAGCCCCGATCCCACCGGCCCGACCTGGTCGCAGACTCGGCTGGCCAGCGGCCCTGCTGGCGCTGACGGGCGTGCTGGCCCTCGCGGCTGGCGTGGCGATGGCCGTGCTGGGTGGCGGTGTGGCCCTCTGGCTGCGTCACCGCAGCACCCAACCGCGAGCGGAGGCTCCGGCACCGATCACGCCACCGCTGCCCCCATCCACGCCGGCGGCCCCCACAGTCGGCACTCCCGATCCAGGGGCCGGCAACGGCGCCCAGGCAGCCGCCCTGCAAAGCCTGAACAGCCTTTACAGGGCCCTCAGTGCCAAGGATGCCGTGACCGCCAGTCAGTACTACAGCCCGGAAAGCGGTGACCAGTTCGACCCCGCCTTCTTCGGGCAGTTTGCCGGGGTGACGCTGAGCGATCTGAGGGAAACCGGTCGCCAGGGCCCTGTGCTGTCCTTCAGCGGCGTGGTGACCTTCGCCTATGCCGATGGCACCAGCCAGATCGAGAGCCGCACCTTCACCATCGACACCAGCCGAAGCCCGGCAATGGTGACCGCCAGCGCCTTCGGCCGCATCCTGCAGCTGCGCCGCTGAAGCGCCGACCCCGTCCCCGCTCTGCACCCTTGCCAGTCCCCTTCGATGACCCTTCGCCTGTTTCTTGATTCAGCCGCCAGCGCCGACTGGGAAGCCTGGCTGCCCTCGGGGCTGTTTTATGGGGTGACCACCAACCCGACGCTGCTGCGCCGGGCCGGTGAAGCCTGCGATCTGGCCACCCTGGAACGGCTGTGCCAGCGCGCCAGCACCCTTGGTGCCAGGGAGATCCACCTTCAGACCTGGGGACGCAGCGTCGCCGAGGCCGCAGACCGCGGGCTGGCCCTGGCGACGCTCGATCCACAGCGCGTGGTCGTGAAGGTGCCGATCGATCACCAGGGGTGCCTGACGGCCCGCAGGCTGATGGCCGCCGGAGTGCGTGTCACCTTCACCGCCTGCTACGAGGCGTCGCAGGTCGTGGTGGCTGCCGCCCTTGGGGCCGACTATGTGGCGCCCTATCTCGGACGGATCTGCGACCGCCAACGGGATGGACATCGCGAGGTGATCACGATGCAGCAGGCCCTGAACAGCCTCGACTCCGGCGTACGGGTGCTGGTGGCCAGCCTGCGCAGCCGGGACGATCTGCCGCGGCTGGCGGCCGCCGGCCTCAACACCTTCACGATCAGTGCCGCGATCGCCGGCGATCTTTTCGCCAATGCCGACACGATCGCCGCCGCCAGGACGTTTGAGCAGGACGCGTCCAGCTGAGCCGCGACCACCACGGCGGGGAAACCCCGACAGCCGGCAGCGGCAGCGGGTGCCGGCACCCTGACCGCATCCCCCCTCACCTGGGATGTCACGGCATGGCAGGGTCGCCCGGATTGTGGTCGCCAAAAACGAATGCCCCGGCAGACCACAGGGGCCGGCCGGGGCTGGGAGAGAAGCCCCCGGGGGGTACTGGTTTGCCTGACCGACCGCCGGGGCCGACCGGCAAGAATCAGGCGGTACCGCAGAAGGTGACGTCGGGGAACTTGAGCTTGGCCTCGTCGAGGCTCTTGCCCTTGCCCTCCTCCTGCCAGTAGTTGATCACCTCGGTGGCCTTGTTCAGCACTTCAACGCGCTCGTTGTCGGTGATCCAGCTCTTACCCTCGAGCTCGGTCTTGAGGGTTTCCCAGGCATCTTCCCGAGGCCAGAAGAAGTAGGCGGTCAGGGGACTGGGGCCACCACCCACGATCTGGTCGACGGCGAGGGCGACGTTGTCGGGCAGCCAGAGGATCTTCAGCAGGAAGCGGCCCTCATCAGGCTTGGGGGTGTAACCCGAAGGCACACCATCAGCATCGATGGTGGCGGTGGCGAGGGCAGCGCTGCCACCACGCAGCACGGGGCGACCCTCGGTGGTGTCCTCGGCTCCAGCCCCCTGGGGAGCGGCGCCGACAGCACCGCCTGCGGCGACATCAGCGGCGCTGGAGGCGCTGATGTCTGAGGCGCTCTCGGTGGCTGTCATGGGTTCGGCGCTCAAGGCCGTCTGTCGAAGATCTTACCTACCAGCCCGCGCACCCCTCCC
>CAIXOZ010000200.1 GCA_903921295.1 uncultured cyanobacterium
GATCCGATTCGCCCGGGCTTCAGCGGCTTCGTGTTCAAGCTCCAGGCCAACATGGATCCGCGTCACCGCGACCGCGTCGCCTTCGTGCGCGTCTGCTCCGGCAAGTTCGAGAAGGACATGACCGTGCAGCACGCCCGCAGCGGCCGGGCGATCCGCCTCTCGCGCCCCCAGAAGCTCTTCGGCCAGGACCGCGAGGTGGTGGAGGATGCCTACCCCGGCGATGTGATCGGCCTCAACAATCCGGGCATGTTCGCGATCGGCGACACCCTGTATGTGGGCCCGAAGGTGGAATACGAGGGCATCCCCTGCTTCAGCCCCGAGATCTTCGCCTGGCTCCGCAATCCCAACCCCTCCGCTTTCAAGAGTTTCCGAAAGGGCGTGAACGAACTGCGGGAGGAGGGGGCCGTTCAGATCCTTTACGACACCGACCAGAGCAAGCGCGATCCGATCCTGGCCGCCGTCGGCCAGCTGCAGCTCGAGGTGGTGCAGTACCGGCTCGAGAACGAATATGGCGTGCAGACGCGCCTCGAACCGCTGGGTTTCGCGGTGGCCCGCTGGGTGGTGGGCGGCTGGCCCGCCCTGGAGAGCGTGGGCCGGATCTTCAACTGCAAGACCGTGCGCGATGCCTGGGATCGGCCGGTGCTGCTGTTCAAGAACGACTGGAACCTGAACCAGCTGCACGAGGATCACCCCGAGCTGGAGCTCAGCGCCGTGGCACCGGTGGTCAGCGGCGTCGAACCGATCGCCCTCTGAGGGGGACCGGTCCACAACCGGCCGGCCGGCGGCGCCACAATGGTGCAACGAAACGTGACAGCCATGGCGACACCCTTCTGGCTGGTGCGGCCCCGAGCCGACGGAGGTTGCGATTACGTGAGCTTCCTCCCCGATGACGGCCCCCCCGACGCCGGCACCGTTGAGATCCGCGAAGGCAGCCACCTGCCACCGCAGATGCCCCTGCTCAAACGCCGCCATCGCCTCGGCCGCGCCGAAGCCGAGGCCCGCTGCATGCGCCTGCAGAAGGAAGGTGGCTACCACTCCAGCGAACCCCTGTTCTGAGCCGATGACGCGGACCGGTTTTGAGCACAACGGGCCGCGCCTCGATACGCTCGATCCATGAACCAGGGCATCGAACCGTCATCCACGCCAGGGTCTGGTCCCGGCGATGACACCCCCTACGGACGCCTCGGCCTCGAGCCCGGCGCCAGCTTCGATGCGGTGCAGGCCGCCCGTCAGAACCGCCTCAGCGAAGCCGGTGACGACGCCATGGCCAGGGCCCGGATCGAAGCCGCTTACGACGCCGTGCTGATGGAGCGGCTCAAGGAGCGCCAGCAGGGCCGGGTCAGCACCGCCGCCGCCAGCGCCTCCCAGCGCGAGCAGACCAGCAAGCCCCCGGCCCGGAGCACACCGCTGCCGGTGATGCCGCAGGTGTCACTGCCCAGGCTGCCGGTATCCGGCCTGAAAGCCCCCTCCCTGGCCCTCGGCCAGGGCCGCAGCCTCTGGGTGCCGGTGATCGGCTTCGCCCTGCTGCAGGTGGCGCTTCTGCTGCCCAACGGGCTGCCGGCCGAACCGCTGCTGGCCTTCGCCACCCTGCTCACCACCACCTGCCTGCTCTGGCGCGGCCGTCGCCTGCTGGGCGCGATCGGCCTGGCCTTCGGCCTGCTCACCGCCGGCCTCGTGCTCGGCGCCTTGCTCATCAGCCTGCTGGATCCCCATCTGCCCCTGGGCCTCCCCCTGAGCAGCCTGCAGATCCAGAGCCTGCCGGCGCTGCTGCTGCTGGCCCTGGCGGCGCTGCTGATCGCCTGAGCCCCGCACCGCGCCCGCATCATGTACTCGATCCGCACCCACGATGCCTGGGGCAGCGTCCCCGTCGGCGCGTTCAACTCCCTGGAGGAGGCCCGACAGGCCTTCCGCGCCCTCTGCGACGACCCCTGGTACCGCCAGGACGGCACGGTGCGCGGCGTCGAGTTGCTGGAGAGCGATGCAGCGGGCCAGCCGCAACGGCTGCAGTGGCACGCCTTCAGCTGAGGACCGGCGGCGCAAGAGCAGCCCCGGCAGCGCTCAGCCGGCCGCCCTCG
The DNA here is from genome assembly GCA_903921295.1 of uncultured cyanobacterium. GTDB lineage: Bacteria > Cyanobacteriota > Cyanobacteriia > PCC-6307 > Cyanobiaceae > CAIXOZ01. Next base: position 2,076 of record CAIXOZ010000200.1, read on the forward strand.
GTTGGTCGCTCGGGTAGCTAACACCGGATCAGAGCCGGCGCCGATCCTTGAACATCGTCCTGCTGCAGCCCGACGACTGGCTGGATCCCGAGACCGTGCTGCTGCGCGATCGCCGGGCCCTGCACATCCGCGAGGTGCTCAAGGCCGCGGTTGGTGACAGCCTGCGGGTGGGCCAGCTGGGGGGCCGCTGCGGCCGGGGCGTGATCAAGACCATCGCGCCTGACGCCGTCACCCTGTCGGTGGCGCTGGATCAGGCGCCGCCTCCCCGCCACCGCTTCGAGATCGTGCTGGCCCTGCCGCGGCCGAAGATGCTGCGCCGGATCCTGCGCCAGTGCGCCGAGTTCGGCGTGGAGCACCTGCACCTGATCAACAGCGCCAGGGTCGAGAAGAGTTTCTGGCAGAGCCCCCTGCTGCGACCGGAGAAGGTGCAGGAGGCCTTGCTGATGGGCCTGGAGCGCTCCCGCGACACCCTGCTGCCCAGCGTGCATCTGCACAGGCGCTTTCGTCCGTTTGTCGAAGACCGGCTTCCGGCCCTCTGCGCCGGCCGGCCCTGCTGGATCGCCGATATCGAGGCGCCGCTGACCCTGGCGCAGGCGCCTCCGCAACCGGCGGTGGTGATGATCGGACCGGAGGGCGGCTTTGTGCCCTTCGAGGTGGCGCTGGCGGAAGCGATGCAGGCCCGGCGGGTCGGCCTGGGGGCGCGGCTGCTGAGTGTGGACACCGCCTTCACCACCGTGCTCGCCCAGGCGCTGCCGGGGATCAGCTGACCGGGGGCGCGGCATCGCTCCAGAGGCGTCGCCCACAGCCTGCGGCCTCTGGCACGCTCACGCCTTCCCGCCGAGGCCCTGGCTGAGCACCGCCGCCGGATCCCTGGTCAGATCGGCGCGCAGGAACGATTCCGTTTCCGGCAGGGCCAGCTGCAGCTGGGTATCGAGCTGAAGCTCCAGATCCAGCTCCGCGGCCCGCAGATCGAGCACATGGCCGCCATGGCGGTGGTCATCGCTGAGCAGATGCAGGTGGTACCCGGGCACATTGATCGTGCGGGCATAGGCCGGCGTCCAGAAGCCCATCAAGGTGCCGTCCAGCTCCTCCCACTCAAATTCCACCTGGTGGCTGGTGGCCGTGGCCAGATCGGTGCCCGGAGCGCTCCTGCAGGCGGTGCGGGCCCGGATCCAGGTGAAGCGCCCATGCAGGCGCATCGCCACGAACAGGTTGGCCGTGGGCCGGAACGCATCGATCCGGTCCATCAGATCCGCCCAGTCGCGCACATCGGTCAACCGGTGGCGCTGGTCGGCCCGGAAGTGGGTGGCGGCCCAGAAGGGGGCAAGGCTCTCATCGGGCGCCACCCGCACCGAGCCATCACCGCGGGCCTGCCAGCAGACGCCATCGAGCATCATCCCCTCCCCATCGAGTCCATCGAAGGTGCCGAGGCCAAGATCGCCATGGCGGCGGATGTCACCGACCCGCACACAGCCCTGATAGACCCCCTGCACAAGGGCGCCGGAGGTCGAGACCTGATACAGCGTGTGGTGCTCGAGGTCGAGGTGCTCGGCCAGGGCGCTGGTGATCACGTGATGCACGCTCTCGCCGCTGCGGCGGCAGTGCTCCTGCAGCTCCTGCCAGAGGCCGGCCGGAAGCCGCAGGGGCAGGGGGTGGTACGACTCCGGGGTGTGATTCATGGGGGGGATCAGCAGCAGGCGCACAACGGGCCGATGGTGCCCGCACCAGCCTGGCGCCGATCGGCGTGATGGGCACGCACTGACAGCAAACCCCGGCAGGCCCCGGCGGGCGGCCACCAGCCACGGAGACGGCCGTCAACGGAAACAGGCTTCAGCGGACACAGCCGTCCGCGGAGACAGCCGTCAGCGGAACCGGTTCAGGGTCTCCACCTCACGCTGACAACGCAGCGGGACGCTGCCGAAGCCCAGGGTGCTGTACAGGTAGGAGATGCAGGGTGCACCGAGGTCGCCGGGTTCACGCACCGGCTCCTGAATCACCACGGGCTCCCGGATCACGACGCGCTCCCGCACCGTCACAGGAGCGACGGCAGCGGGTGGCGCCGGGGACACCGCTGCGGAAGCGGGTGGCGGCGCGGTCTCCAGACGCAGGCCCAGCCGCTCGGCCAGGACCGCATCGATCGGAATGCCGAGACTGGTCCCCGATCGCAGCGCCACCGACTCCTGATCGGTGCCCGTGCTGCTGAGCTCGGCGCGACCATGGATGCCCAGCAGCCCTCCATCGGCCCGCAGCACCGGCCCGCCGCTCATCCCCGGCAGCGTCGACCCGACGACGTTGTAAAGCAGGCGGTACCCCTGCTGGGCCGTCGCTGCCGACAGCAGTCCCTCGATCCGCCCCTCGCGCAATCGGAAGGTCCGGACCGTGATCGTGGCCGTGGGCAGGGGGAATCCCGCCACGATCACCGGCACCCCCGGCGACGCCATGGCGCCATCGACCGGTCGGGCCACCCTGTAGGACCGGCGGGAGGTGAACACCAACAGGCCGAGATCAAGGCCTGGATCGAGGCGGCGCGGGCGTTCGGCCAGGGCGTAGACCTGGCCATCGGGGGCCTGGACATCGATCGCCTCGCCTGGCTGCACCATCTCCAGGCCATGCCAGGCGGTGAGCACGGTGTAGCGGTCTCCCTCCCGCTTGATCAGGGTGCCGGAGGAGGGAACCGGGGCCAGCACCTGCACCGTGATCGCCTGGGCGATGGCCGCCGCCGGCCAGGCAGCCTGGCCCCTGGCGGGCCAGGCGAGCAGGATCGGGGCCAGAAGCCCTGGAACCAGGCCCCTGGGGGCCGGCCGCCGCCGGCAACCCTGCGCCGGCGGCCGAGGCCGGAGGCACCGTGGCGCTGCCAGCCCCATGTCAGGCCTGAACCGGCGTCAGCTCATCAATCAGCTCCTGCAGCTCCGGCGCCAGCACCTCATAGTGTTCGTGGCAGAAATGGCAGACGAGCTCCGCCCGGCCGTCCTCCTCGAGGATCTCCAGCAGCTCATCACGGCCCAGCAGCTTCAGGGCATTGACGCTGCGCTGGCGACTGCAGGGACAGTGGAAGCGAAGGCTCTGGCGGCTGGCCGGATCGGCAAGCGGGGTCGGATCGAGGTCGGGGAAGATGTCCTCCAGCAGATCCTGCAGGTGACCTTCGGCCTGCTGAAGACGGGCACTGAAACCGCGGATCTCGCTGCAGCGCTCCTCCAGCAGGGCCACCAGGGCCGGCTCCCGCGCCGCCTTCGGCAGCACCTGCACCAGCACACCTCCGGAGCAGTGGATCCCCTGGCTGTCGATCTGTTCCCCCAGGAACAGGGCGGAAGGGGTCTGCTCGGAATGAAGCAGATAGGAAGCCACGTCCTCGCCGATGCCACCGCTGACCAGCTCCACCGTGGAGCTGAAGGGTTCGCCCTCGCCGAGATCGCGCACCACATGCAGATAGCCGGTGCCGGTGGCACGTTTGAGATCAAAACGGGCACTGCCCTCGGCATCGCGGATCGGATCAAGCTCCAGCTCCGGTGCACCCACGTAACCGCGCACAGTGC
>CAIXOZ010000201.1 GCA_903921295.1 uncultured cyanobacterium
CCGAACCGAGGAGGCGCAACGAGGCCGATGTGCTCGCCTCGCGCCGCGTTGGCTGGCTGACCATCACCGCCGAGACCGCTGACCAAAGCCCACCGATTTTGGGCAGGTAGCCAGGAAAGAACCCCATGAACCAGTTGCCGACCAGGAAGGCCACCAGGGCTGCCAGGGTGATCTGGAGCGGCAGACGCAAGGGCGCAGCCATCTTCATCGCTGAGAGCGGTTCCGTTCATCCAATCGCATCGCTTCCGGGGCCGTCAGCCGATCAGTGCGGGTCCCTGGTTCAGCGGGGTCGGCGCTGGTCGCGGCTGGCGTAGGCGTTGACCAGGCGCTGCACCAGGGGGTGACGCACGACATCGGCGGCGCTGAGCCGGCAGATCGCCACGCCTTCGAGGCCTTCCAGCACCTCGGCGGCTTCCTGGAGGCCACTGCTGACGCCTGAAGGCAGGTCCACCTGGCTGGGATCGCCTGTGACCACCATCCGTGACCGCTCCCCGAGCCGGGTGAGCACCATCCGCATCTGGGTGGTGGTTGTGTTCTGGGCCTCGTCGAGGATCACGAACGCCTCCGAGAGCGTGCGGCCGCGCATGTAGGCCAGCGGCGCCACCTCGATCACGTTCTTTTCGATCAGGGCGGCGGTGCGTTCCTGGCCAAGCAGGGTGTGCAGGGCGTCGTAGAGGGGACGCAGGTAGGGGTCCACATTCTGCTGCAGATCGCCCGGCAGAAAGCCGAGCCGCTCGCCCGCTTCCACTGCCGGTCGGGTGAGGATCAGGCGCTCCACCCGGCGCTCCTGCAGCATCTTCACGGCCTGCACCGTGGCCAGAAAGGTCTTGCCGGTGCCTGCAGGACCAAGGGCCAGGGTGAGGTCGTGGCGCTCCATCGCCTCCACATACGCCTTCTGGCGCAGGGTGCGCGGGCGCAGCAGCTTGCCGCTCTGGCTGCGGGTGAGCACCTGCTGGCTCAGGTCATGATGCTCCTGCCCACGGCCCGTATCCAGGGCCTGCAGGGCGGTCTGAAGGTCAACGGCGGTGACGGCCTGCCCTTCCTGCCAGAAGGGCCGCAGCAGTTCCACCAGAGCGGCGGCCCGTTCCAGCTGGGCTGGTCGACCCTGGATCACGAGCTGGAGACCACGAAGCACCAGGGAGGCCCCGGTCAGGGCCTCAATCCGGCGCAGGGTCGCTTCGGCCTCTCCGGCGATGGCCAGAGCGGCCTCCCGGTCGGGCAGATCAATCGTGAAGGTCTGACGAGGATCTGCCCCGGACATCGGGGGGGAACTCAGGCGTCAGCGCCGGCGTCTTCAGTGGCGGCAGCAGCTTCGGCCGCTTTGGCCTCGGCGGCGGCGGCGGCTTCAGCAGCCTTGGCTTCAGCCGCTTCCTTGGCGGCCTTCTTGGCGGCAGCCTCACGGGCCTCGGCCTGCTTCTTCTTGCCGACGACCTCGGCGGGACGCACGGATTTCTCGATCAGACCGCCACGCTCCAGCAGGGTGCGCACGGTGTCGGTGGGCTGGGCACCCTGGCCGAGACGCTCACGGATCGCCTCGGTATCGAGACGGGTCTCCTTGGTGCGGGGGTTGTAGAAGCCCAGCTCCTGAAGGGGACGACCATCGCGGCGGGACGTGCTGTTGGTGGCCACGAGGCGGAAGCTCGCTTCCC
>CAIXOZ010000202.1 GCA_903921295.1 uncultured cyanobacterium
GGAGGCGGTGCGGCGTGTGCTCGATCGGCTGGACGATGGGAACTTCAGCTCCGAACTCGATGACGGCACCCGAATCGCCGTGGCGGTGCGGGTGGATCGTGCCGCCCGTCGGGCGGTGATCGATTTCAGCGGCACCTCGCCCCAGCAGCCTGGCAACCGCAATGCCCCGTTGGCGGTGACCAAGGCGGCCGTGCTTTACGTGTTCCGCACCCTGGTGCCTGAGCCGATCCCGCTCAATGCCGGCTGCTTCGAGCCCCTCACCCTGCGGGTGCCGGCGGGGAGCCTGCTGGCCCCGCAGCCCCCTGCCGCTGTTGTGGCCGGCAATGTCGAGACCTCTCAGGCGGTGGTCAACGCCCTCTTTGGCGCCCTCGGCGTGATGGCGGCCGCCCAGGGCACCATGAACAACCTCAGCTTCGGCAATGCGGAGCATCAGTATTACGAGACGATCTGCGGCGGTACCGGCGCAGGCCGGAGGCCAGATGGCACAGGGTTTGCAGGAGCCGATGCGGTCCAGAGCCATATGACCAACTCCCGTCTCACCGATCCGGAGGTGCTGGAGGATCGCTTTCCAGTGCTGCTGGAGTCCTTCGCTCTCCGCAGGGGCAGTGGCGGTCGTGGCCGCTGGGCCGGCGGCTCCGGGGTGGTGCGTCGCCTGCGGCTGCTGGCGCCGCTGACGGTGGCCCTGTTGTCGGGATCAAGGCGCCAGGCCCCGTTTGGTCTGGCGGGCGGGCAGCCAGGACGCTGTGGCGTGAACCGGCTGGAGCGATGGGGACAGGCGCCCGAGACCTTGCCGGGGTGCTGGCAGGGGGCGTTGGCTCCCGGCGATGTCCTGGAGATCGCCACCCCGGGAGGCGGGGGCTACGGCGCGCCTGATGACGCGACCGGGGCGCCGTGGTCCCCGGAGCAGGAGGTCTGCGATGACACGCTCTGACGCCTGCCGGGCCGCCAGAGCACCTCTGGTCCTTCTTGCGGCCCTGGCGCTGCCCTGGGCGGCTGGGGTCCGCCCTGTGAGCTCCGCGCCTGCGCCACTGTCCATCATCAGCGGCTCTGCCATCAGCACCGCCCCTGACAGCGCCACCCTGCTGCAGGAAGCACGACAGCGTTTTCATCCCGTCGGCTCCGATGGCGGCATGGTGGCCAGCCAGGAGCTGCGGGCCTCCGCCGTGGGCCGGCAGGTGCTGCGCTCAGGGGGTAATGCGGTCGATGCCGCCGTGGCCACGGCCTTTGCCCTGGCGGTGACGTTGCCCCAGGCCGGCAATCTCGGGGGTGGTGGCTTTCTGGTGCTCTGGTTGCCCGGCAGGTCGCCGGCCCGCTCACGCGGTTGCGATCGTCTGCCCGGGCGGATGCAACCGGCCGGATCGCCTGAGCGTCGTCTGGGCGGTGGCTATGCGGTGGCGGTCAATTTCCGTGAACGGGCGCCGCTGGCGGCCCGGGCGGATCTGCTGCTCGGCCGTGATGGCCGACGTGACCCGCAGCTGGCCACCCGCAGCCTGCGCAGCAGCGGCGTTCCTGGCACCGTGGCCGGCCTGACCCTGGTGCAGCGCTGTTACGGCCGGCTGCCCCTGGCGCAGGTGATGGCGCCGTCGATCGCCCTGGCGACGCAGGGGATGCCGATGTCCAGGGGATTGCGCAGCTCACTCCAGCAGGCAGCGCCGATGCTGGCGGCCGATCCCGAGGCCCGGCAGCTTTATCTGGATCCCACCGGCCAGCCGCCGCCCCTCGGGCGACGCTGGCGTCAACCGCAACTGGCAGCCACCCTGCGGCGCATTGCCCGCGAGGGCGACCGGGGCTTCTATCGAGGCCCGGTGGCGGCTTCCCTGGTACGGCTGATGGTGGAGCGGGGTGGCCTGATCACCCAGGCTGATCTGGAGGCTTACCACGCCCAGTTGGTGCCGCCGTTGATCGGCCGCTTCCGGGGTCACACCGTGCTGACGATGCCGCCTCCCAGCGGCGGCGGCGTACCGCTGCTGCAACTGCTGGCGATCCTGGAACCGCTGCCGCTTGAGCGCCAGGGGCTGAACAGCGCCGCCTCCGTGCATACCCTCGTGGAGGCGATGAATCTGGCCTACCGCGATCGCAACGCCCTCCTTGGCGATCCCGACCACCAGGCGCTGCCCCTGCAGCGTTTGCTGAGTGCGGAGCATGCCGCCAGCTTGCGGGCCAGCCTGGATCCAGAGCGGCACCGCCTCCCCCGGGAACTCGATCGCCGCCAGGCACCGGCACGCGGCGGTACCGAGACCACGCACCTCTCCGTGGTGGATGGCAACGGCGGCCTGGCGGCCCTGACCACCACCCTGAATCTGGCCTACGGCAATGGCATCGCCATCCCCGGCACCGGTGTGCTGCTCAACAATGAGATGGATGATTTCGCCGCCGCACCAGGGGCGGCCAACAGTTTCGGCCTGGTGCAGGGGCCTGCCAATGGCATCGCCCCGGGCAAGCGTCCACTGAGTTCGATGACGCCGACCCTGGTGTTGGATCGCAGCGATCGGCCGATGCTGGCGCTGGGCAGTCCGGGCGGCAGCCGGATCATCACGGCGGTGCTGCAGGTGCTGCTCAACCGCCTGGTGCACGGGCTGAACATCGCCGGGGCGGTGGCGGCACCACGGGTGCACAGCCAGCTCTGGCCGGATCAGATCAGTGTGGAGGAGGGCTTCAGCCCCGACACCCTGCGCTTGCTGGAAGCGATGGGCCATCGCCTGATCCCGGCCAGTGCCCAGGGGGCCGTGGAGGTGGTGGAATGGCAGCCTGCCCGGGGAGGTCACCCGGCCGTCAGCTACGGCGTCGCGGATCCACGCCGACCCGAGGGAGCCGCCCTGGGCACGGGCCAGCCCTGAGGCTCAGGGGCTGTCGGAGGCTCTGGGAGCGGTGAGCAGATTGAGCGCCGACATCCCGAGGGTGATGCCGAGCAGGGTGCCCACGGCCCAGATGCTGTCGGAGGGCCATTCGGCGATCAGCAGGCCGCCGAGCACAGCGGTGACAATGCCATCCAGCAGCACGGCCCCCCGGGCCGGTCCGCTGCCGGAAGCGGCCACCGCCAGCTCCATCACTCCTTCGAAGGTCAGCAGCAGGCCCGCGAACAGGGTGAGGCTCACCTCACTGTCGATCGGATCGATCAATACCCACAGTCCTCCGGCCAGGTACAGCAGGGCGGAAAGTCCCCGGAAGAGGCGGCTCCGGAGCTCACCACCGGCCAGCACCCGCAGCAGCTGCGAGAGGCCGGCTACCACAGCCACAGAGCCGAGGGCGATCGTGAGCAGGGTGGCGGAGACAAAGGGCAGCACGATGGCCAGTCCGGCCGCGGCGAAGAGCAGCAGGGCCGTGATCCAGCGCAGGCGTGGTGATGCTGGCGTGAACACGAATGTCGGGGAGGTTCTTTGACTCAATCGTAGGCAGTTCTGCGCATCTAGCCACGAAGCCGGGGGGGCTTGTGGTGTTTCCGTGCTGGGGAATCGGCGCAGGGAGTGCATCTGCGCCCTGATGGCGTTGGACTCGTTTTGTTGATCGCAGAAAGCTGCTTGCCGTCGCAGGATGCCCGGCAGGGCTTTGGGCCGATCCAGTGGAGGAGTGGATCTACAGCGGACATCCAGAAATGGCCAGGGATTCAGATTGATTTCCGATCATTTTCGATTCCTGTTGCAAAGTGTCAAGTCCTTTGGCACGTTGTGGCGTTGGTGGTCAACGTAAAAAAGTGGTTCGGGCAAGTGCGTGCCTCATGCTTGAGCTCCTGCCGCCTCTCAACGATCACAACCTTCCCTGGATGGACACACTCCATCCGATCGTTGTTCATTTTGTGATCGCCATGGGGCTGATCACGTTTGTGTTTGACCTGGTTGGAGTGATCTTCAAGAAGCCTGCGCTTTATGAAGTCAGCTTCTGGAATCTTCTGTTTGCGACAGTGGCCATTTTTGTGGCCATCATCTTCGGTCAAGTCGAGGCTGGACTCGCTGATCCCTATGGGGCTGCACGGGAGATCCTCAACCTGCACAGCACGATCGGCTGGTCCCTCGCCGCCATCCTTTCGCTGCTGTCGGGGTGGCGGTATGTGATCCGAAGCCAGGATCCGGAGCTGCTGCCGCTTGGCTTTCTCGGGGCTGGTGCGGTTTTGAGTGTTTTGATCGTTGTACAGGTGATGCTCGGCAATCAGCTGATCTGGGTCTGACGTGACCCCCTTTATCGGTCCAGGCCTTATGAGAGTGGGTGGATGTGGTCATGATGCAGCTCCCTGTTGAGCTGCCTCCAGGGGCGTCAGACCCTGGAGGGCCGAGTGTGGCCTGATTGAGTTGTACTCCCAGCGCCA
>CAIXOZ010000203.1 GCA_903921295.1 uncultured cyanobacterium
AACACCACCATCCGATCCGGACCGGGGGCTGTCACCTGCCGCCCATCAAGAATGATGCCGCCACTGCTGGCAGTGGTCAGACCGGCGAGAAGATTGAGCAGGGTGGACTTTCCGCAACCGGAGTGACCGATCAGGGAAACGAATTCGCCCTCAGCGATGGTGAGATCAATGTCCTTGAGGGCGATGTACTGACCGCCACCCGGCAGGGGGAAGCTCTGGGTGACGTCATCAACGGTGATCAGACCCTTCATGTCAACGACGACCTCCGCTGACGCGATCACCAATGAAACCGACGAGGCGATCCAGAATCAGGCCGACCAGGCCGACCACCACGATCGCCAGAATGATCTGGCTGGTGCTGGAGTCGCCACCGGCGTTGTAAGCGTCCCAGATGAAGAAACCGATACCACCATCAGCCTTCAGCATCTCGGCTGCAACGATCGCCAACCAGGCCAGACCGACGGAGATGCGCAGGCCGGTGAACACATAGGGGGCCGTGGCTGGCAGCAGGATGTCGCGAAGGTAACTGCGTTTACGCAACCGCAGCACCCGGGCAACATTGGTGTAATCCTGAGGAATCTCTCGGATACCAACGGCGGTATTGATCACGATCGGCCAGACCGCTGTAATGAAGATCACAAAGATGGCGGCGGAATCAGCCTGCTGCAGAAGCAGCAATGAAATCGGAAGCCAGGCGAGCGGCGGCACCGTCCGCAGCACCTGGATCAGGGGATCAAACCCGCGACGCAGGAAATCATTGAGGCCGATCGCCAGACCGGCAGCGATACCAATGACAGCAGCAAGGCTATAACCAACTGCGACGCGCTGAAGAGAAATGAAGATCTGAATCCCCAGACCCTTCGAGGTCCCCCCTTCGTCGTAGAAGGGTTTAACGATGTAAGGGTCCCAGGTCTGGGCGATCACCTGAATCGGACCCGGAAATCCCTCGGAATTGAGCGACGACAGCAACTGCCACACCAGCAGGGTCAGACCGATGCAGACAACGGGCGGCAAAATCTGACGACGCAGAGCGAGACGCCTGCTCTGGCTTCGGGATCGACGCGAACGACTCGACGGGGCAACCGCAGTGGTCATGAATCCAGGCAAAAAAAGGGGAGGGAAGGAACCGCCAAAAGGCGGTCCCCGATCATTGGGTCAGGAGGTCCCCTGCGAGGGCAGGGATCCTTGATCAGCGCAGGGCCTTGATCTTGAGGCTGTTCAGATAAGCGGTGGGATTGCTGGGATCAAACTTGACGCCGTCAAAGAACACCTCAACACCGCGGGAATCGCCGGCGGGAATGGCGCTGATGCCATTGGCCTTGGCGGCGGTGCGCCAGAGATCAGAACGGTTCACCTTGTTGACCAGAGCATTGATGTTGGTGCTCTTGGGCAGATAGCCCCAACGAATGTCTTCGGTCACGAACCAGGCGTCGTGGCTCTTGTAAGGGAAGGAAGCATTGTTCTTGAAGAAGAACATCTTGAAGGGCGAGTTCTTGACGCGGCGTCCATCGCCGTAATCAACCTCACCCTGCAGACGAGGCAGCAAATCAGCAACGCTGGCCTTGACATACTTGTCCTGGGACAGGATCTGGGCCAGCTCCTGGGTGTTGGCCGGATTGTCCGCCCACTGCTGAGCCTGCTGCACCGCCATGATCAGACGAATCGTGGCGTTGGGGTTCTTCTTGACCCAATCGGCGCGCAGGGAGAAGGCCTTCTCAGGGTGCTGCTTCCAGATCTCTCCGGTCTGCAGCACGGTGTAGCCGAGCTTCTTGTTGACCAGACGCTCACCCCAGGGCTCACCCACGCAGAAGATATCCATGGTGCCCGACTGCATGTTGGCCACCATCTGCGGCGGCGGAATCACCACAAGATCCGTCTTCTTGTTGGGATCGATACCGTTAGCAGCCAGCCAGTAACGCATCCACAGATCATGGGTACCACCCGGGAAGGTCACGGCACCCTTGAACTTGTCGCCGGTACCGTTCTTCTTATCGATCACCGCGCCAAGATTGGCCGAACGGACCTTCAGCTTGGCAGGCAGAAACTCCTTGGAAGCCGAGATCGCCTGGCCTTGTGTGTTCAGGCGAGCGACGATATACATCGGCACTGGCTGACGGCTTTTGCTGATCGCGCCGGTGGTCAGCAGGTAAGGCATCGGCGAGAGGATGTGGGCGCCATCGATGCCGCCCCGGCCACCGCCGAGCTCGAGATTGTCGCGGGTGACCGCCCAGGAGGTCTGCTTCTTGAGCTCAACCCCGGTCATCCCCATCTTGGCGAAGAAGCCCTTCTCCTTGGCGATGATCAGGGGAGCCGCATCGGTGAGGGCGATGAAGCCCAGATCCACCGAGGTGGTTTCAGGCTTGCCGGGAGCTTTGGCGGCGGCATGGGCCGGCAGGCCGTCCAGCAGGCTCAGGCCACCGCTCAGCTGAACAGCGAGACCAGCACTGGCGAGCAGACTGGTGCGCAGAAATTGACGACGGGAAGACTGAAACATGAGCAGAATGTCTGGAGTTACGGATCAGCGTGAAGAGGTTGTTGTCCCTGAACGCAATGACGTGATTAACGGATGAAGCAGATCCATTCAGAGGATCTTCGAGGCTCAAGAGTCCTCAAAGCAGACCCTGCCGAGCAGAACGTTCAGTCGCACTCAGCGTTGCAATGACAGGACTGATCAACCGTCACCGTGGGACCTGACGCACCCGATCCGGTGAGAAGTGCTGGCGCAAAGGCTGACCAACGCAACTAAGAACACCACATCGACGCACACCTCACTGGTCGCGGTTGCTACAGACAGGAAAACGGAATGGTCTAACTCGATACAAAACAGCCTGATTCGCCCTCAGGGCTCGATCAGGTTGAACTCAGCCAGCGCCAGGGGCAGGTTGCGGTGTTCATGGCCGGGATGGCTCAGCTTCACGAGGGCAAAGCGCTGCAGCTCCTGCAGGCCCTGCCAGCCCCCGGGGCGCAAGGAGAGCTGCAACTGCCGGCAGGCCTCGATCAGCACCGCAGGCCACCGCTCCCCCTGTTGCCAGTCGCTGGCCTGGGCCGGTTCGAGGGGCCGGGCGGGCCCATCGGGCAGCTCACGGCTGTGCTCCAGCAGCCACTGGCGCAGATCAGCGATCGCCGCCGGATCGTCGGCCCAGGCCAGCAGTCGTTGCCGCTCCGCCGCCGCCAGCCCATGCCAGTGCACCAGCTTCAACTTGACTCCGGCCAGATCGAGCTTGCGCCTCACCGCCATCGGAATGCAGCGCAGATCTGCGGTGAAGTCGGCCTCAAACGCAAAGCAGTGGTCGTGGCTGGAGAAGACCTGGCGCTCGGTCATCGCATCGCCTCCAGCAGAGCCAGACCCGCCCGTGCCTGCAGCAGGGCCCGGGCCTGATCGAGCGCCTCAGGCAGTGCCTCCAGCCTGCCGGCGAACCAGAGGTAAGCCCCCAGATTCCAGATCAGGGCCGGCGCCAGGGGACCGCGACCGGTCAAGGCCGCCAGTGCCTGGTCCCGCCAGTGCTCCGGCCCCTCCCAGGCCACCTCGTCCGCACCGAGACCATGCTCCCGCGGATGCAGCAACAGACGCTCGGCTTGACCATGACGCACCCGGGCCGTGATTCCGGCCCGGGTGGTGGGCAGATCGGTGGAACCTTCCAGGCCCTTGACCGTCAGCACATCGGTTTCGCCGGCAGCCAGCAACGCCTCCCAGGCCCGCTGTTCCGTGGGTGGATGCACAAAACCACTCACCAGGAGATGCTCGCCCTGATGGGGCGTCCAGAGCAACTCAAGACTGGCCACCGGCGGCCGTTTGCCGATCTCCTCGCGCACCGTCACCAGGGACTGGGCCAGGGGGAAATGGTCGGGCTGATGGGTGAGGGCAAGACCGTGGCGGTCGAGCCGCTCCTGCACCGTCGCCAACGTCAGGCCGTTCCACCGCAATCCGAGCAGCCCGAACAGCTCTTCCAGGGTGACGCCGTACTTGACCGGCATCGGTGCACCGCCATGCAGCACCACGGGCACCCCTGCCGCTGCCAGGGTCAGCGCCACCAGGGGCAGCAGCGGCGCCGTACGGCTGCGGCCGTCGTAGGGGACCCCGAAGCAGAGGGGGCGCCGCCCCGGGGTCTGCAGCGTCGGGCCATGGAGGCGATAACTGTCGAGCATGCCGCTCAGCTCCAGCGGCACCGGCCGACGGATGCGATGGGCGATCAGGAAAGCGCCGAGCTGGGCCTGGCTGACCTGGGCGCTGAGCATCAGGTCCATCGCCTCGCAGGCCTCCTGGCGACTGAGGCCGGTGCTGGTGTGCTCACCGCTGCCCACCTTGCCCAGGAGCTCCCGGAACCGCAGCCGGGCCGGCGGCACTGTGGTCTCGGCACGGTTCATCGGTAACAAACGCGACACGTGTTCGGCACTTTCCTCGCCACATTCAATCTCTCAAGCCGATCCCATCAAGATGGCGTCAGCCGCTTCTGATCTGTCCTCAGCCGCGGCTGTCCCTCCACCGGCTCCAGCCTCGCTCAGCAAGATCGAACAGGCCAAGGCCGATCGTTGCGGCCTCGACCTCGAACCGCAGCTCCAGACCCTGGCGGACCAGGGCTGGGAGAGCCTCGATGAGGCGACCCTGACGATCCACCTGAAGTGGCTGGGGATCTTCTTCCGTCCGGTCACCCCCGGCCGCTTCATGGTGCGCCTGCGCCTGCCCAACGGGGTGATCGCGGCCGAGCAGCTCGAGGTTCTGGCCGATGCCGTGGACCGCTGCGGCGACCATGGCTCCGCCGACATCACGACCCGGCAGAACCTGCAGCTGCGGGGCCTGCTGCTGGAGGATCTACCGCCCCTGCTGCAGGCCATGCAGGCGGTGGGTCTGACCAGCCGTCAATCCGGGCACGACAACCCGCGCAACATCACCGGCAATCCCCTGGCCGGCATCGATCCTAAGGAGATCGTCGACACCCGGCCCCTGGTGGCGGCGATTCAGGCCCGGCTGCTGGCCGAAGGCCCCCGCAACCTGCCCCGCAAGTTCAACATCGCCGTCGGTGGTGCCGCCGACAGCTTTCTCTTGCACAACGACCTGGCCTTCCTCCCGGCCGAGCGCGAAGGCGAGCTGGGATTCACCGTGATGGTGGGGGGCTTCTTCTCCGCCCAGCGCAATGAACTGGCGATTCCGCTCGGGCTGTGGCTTCGCGGCGAACAACTGCCGCTGTTCAGCCTGGCGGTGCTGCAGCACTTCGAACGCTGCGGCAATCGTCAGGCCCGCAACAAGAGCCGCCTGATGTATCTGGTGGACGCACTCGGCCTGGAGGCCTATCGCACGGCCCTGGAAGGCGAGGTGGCGGCCCTGGGCGGCCAGGTGTTCCCCCACGACGGCAGCCATCGGGTGAACCGCGCCCCGCGCTCCGGCCTGGGGGTGAACGCCCAGCAACAGGCCGGCCTGCACTGGGTGGGACTGTGTGTTCCGGTCGGACGGCTGAGCGCCGCCGAGATGAATGAACTGGCCCGTCTGGCCCGCGCCTACGGCAGTGGTGAGCTGCGTCTGACCGAAGCCCAGAACGTGCTGATCGTCAACGTGCCCGAAGCGCATCTGGACAAACTTCTGGCCGAACCGCTCCTGCAGCGCTTCCGCCCGGATCCGGGGCCGCTGATGGCCGAAGCGGTGAGCTGCACCGGCAACCGCTACTGCAGCTTTGCCCTCATTCCCACCAAAACCACCGCCCTGGCTGTGGTGGAGGAGCTGGAGCGACGGCTCGACCTGCCGCATCCGGTGCGCACCCACTGGACCGGATGCCCCAATGCCTGCGGTCAGCCGTACATGGGTGAGATCGGTCTGATGGGCGCCAAGGCCCGCCTCGATGGTCAGATGGTCGAAGCGGCCAAGCTCTTCCTCGGCGGCGACATGGGCGCCGATCCGAAGCTGGCGGAGCTCCATGACAAAGGGATTCCCCTGAGCGCTCTGGCCGATGGCCTGGAAACCCTGCTGATCGAGCGGTTCGGAGCCACGTGCCGGACCGACGCCGCCTGAGGGCGTCGATGGCGGCTGTCAGGGTGGACGGTGTGGTGGTCGAACCCTTGCTTGTGGAGTCGGATGAGAGCCTCGGGGGGACAGCGCTCCTGGCCCCCTTCGGCAGCAGCGAACGCTGGCAGCAACTGCAGCGGCTGCGCCGCGGTCAGCAAGCGGCGGAACCCCTGATCGCCGCCCTCAGCTGCGGCAGCCTGGCGCCGCGATCCGATCTGCTGGCAGCCCTCTGGGGCCAGCTCGATCGCGCGGGTGTCGAACGTCTGCTGGGCAGCATCGCCGCCGACAACGCAGCACCCTGGCTGGAGGCCAGTCGGCTCGAGTTGCCCGCCGTGGCCAGCCAGCCTGCGGTGGAACGGGCCTGGCTGGAACCCCTGCTGACCCTGCAGCAGGAGGCAGCCCCGGATCAACAGCTCGCCTGGCTGGAGGTGCTCGCCCAGTTCCTCGATCCGCGGGTGGCGCAGCGACTGCGGCGCGTCGTGCTCGAAACCAGTCGCACCATTGGTGCAACCCTGGATCAGCCCCCCGATGCAGCGATCGCGCTCGAAGCGGTGCTGCCCCTGTTGCCGCTGCTGGGACGACAGCGTCAACGCCAGGATGGGGTTCTGCTGCTGCAATGCAGCCTTGAACCGGGACCCCTGGCCTGGCGCCGGGCCGCTCTGGAGGGCGTGGCCCTGGGTCTGTCGTCCTGGCCTTTGCCCCTCCTGGCTCCGGCCCTGGGGCGGCTGGCGGGGGACCTGTCCCCAGCCCTGGCGAACCAGGCGATCGATCTGCTGGCCAGGCTGCCGGACGGACAACGGCAGCTGCGGCGACTGGTGAGCACCTCTCTCGAGGCCTCGGCCGCCGAACGGCTGCGGCGACGACGGGTGTGCACACCGCTGGTGCTGGTGGTTCATGGTCGCCAGGGGGGAGAGATTCCGGCCGTTTATGACCACCTGGCCCATGCGCTCCAGGAACGGCGCCGGGCCCCGGTGCTGATCCAGGCCCTGACCGGAACGGCGCCACCCTTCGATCAACGGCTGAAACAGAGAGCGGGTGTCGCCGGCGGCATCACCCTCGTGCCGCTGCTGCTCCTGCCGGGAGAGCATGTGCGACGGGATGTGCCGGCGATCGCCGGCAGCTGGAGCAACCTGCTGGCCACCGAGATGGAAGCGACAGCGACCCTGCACCGCCTCCCCTTCCTCGGGGCCTGGCCGAGCTGGCAGCAGCTGTTGGCGCAGGAGCTGCAGCAACGGGGCCAGGGCCGTCGCTGGCTCTGGCTGCACCATCCTCTGCAGGGCCATCTGGCCGACCGGTACCTGGCGCACCTGGGCCGGATCCTCGGCCAACCCGGCTGCGCAGCCGATACTGCTGAGGCTGCGATCAAC
>CAIXOZ010000204.1 GCA_903921295.1 uncultured cyanobacterium
ATCACATCCAGCATCAGCGGAATCAGATGGGTTTCCGGGGTGTGATCCTCTCCGAGATCACCGGCCGGATCCGCGCCCGCAGCATTGAAATAGCGAAAGATCACACTCGGCAGGCCGTAGGCGCGCCCGAAATCACCGAGCAGTTTCTCCACCATCCACTTGCTCTGACCGTACGGATTGATCGGCCGCTGCGGATGGTCCTCCGTCATCGGCACCTGTTCCGGCATCCCGTAGGTGGCACAGGTGGAGGAGAAGACCACCGGCATCGGCAGGCCCTGACGGGCATGCTCCGGCGCCACCAGAGCCTCCAGCAGGGTGAGGGTGTCGCCAACGTTGTTGCGGTAATAGCGGGCGGGATCGAGCATCGATTCCCCCACGTAGGCATAGGCGGCGAAATGAAGCACCGCCTGCACCGGTTCCGATGACGCGGCAGGGTGCCGGCCGGCGAGCAAGGCGTCAAGCAGGGGACGATCGCCCACCTGACCGACCACCAGCGGCACCCCCAGCACTCCCTCCACCACATCACGGTGCCCATAGACCAGGTTGTCGAGCACCAGGGGTTGATGGCCCGCCCGCTGCAGCGCCCGCACCGCATGACTACCGATGTAGCCGGCTCCGCCGGTGACCAGAACTTTCATCGCCCATCCGATCCGGGGCCCATTCCAACAAACCCCCGGCCCCCTGTGCTCCGTTGCGGTCCCAGGCGTCGCCGGTCGCCTCGCTTCGGTAGCGCCGAAGCCGGGAATTCCTCCAGGGCGCAGGCGCCCATCCGGCCAGGACTGAGCGGCATCACCCCCTGCGGCTGCTGACTTTTAGACTGCTCGGATGGTTGCACATCTGAGCGAGCACGCCATTGCCCCGGCCACGGTGCTGCGGGGAGAGGACTCCTGGCGCGAAAGCCTGCCCCGTCTGATGACCTTCGGTCGCCGGCCGTTGCTGCTGGGGCGCAGTCACGGCACCGAAGCGCTGCGCCGACGGCTGGCCGCCGATCTTGGCCAGGCCGGGCTGCTCCCCACCATCGCCCGACTGCAGCACGATTGCTGTGAGGACGACCTCAAGCGCCTGCAGCGCGAAGCCATCGAAGGCTGCTGCGACCTGGTGATCGCCATCGGTGGCGGCAAGGTGCTGGATGCCGGCAAACTCCTCGCCGATCGACTCGATCTGCCCTGTGTGACGGTGCCCACCAGTGCCGCGACCTGTGCCGGCTGGACGGCGCTGTCCAACATCTATTCGCCCGAGGGGGCCTTCCAGGGCGATGTGAGCCTCAGGCACTGCCCGGATCTGCTGATCTTTGATCACAGCCTGATCCGTCTGGCACCACAACGCACCCTGGCCTCCGGCATCGCCGATGCCATGGCCAAGTGGTACGAGGCCTCCGTGAGCAGCGGCGCCAGCGAGGACGGGATGGTGCAGCAGGCGGTGCAACAGGCCCGGGTGCTGCGCGATCAACTGCTGCTGGAAGCCGACCAGGCCATCAGGGAGCCGGGCTCCGCCGCCTGGGTGCGGGTGATCGAGGCCTGCGGCCTGACGGCGGGCCTGATCGGTGGCCTGGGCGGCGCCCGTTGTCGCACCGTCGCAGCCCATGCGGTGCACAACGGCCTCACCCAACTGGCGGCCACCCACGGCATCCTCCATGGGGAAAAGGTGGGCTTCGGGATCCTCGTGCAACTGCGCCTGGAGGAAGTGCTCGGCGGTCACCGGCTGGCGGCCCAGGCCAGGCGCCAGCTGATTCCCTTCTTCGGCGCCCTGGAGCTGCCGGTGACCCTGGCCGACCTCGGCCTGGCCCAGGCCAGCCTCGAGCAGCTGCGCGAGGTCTGCAACCACGCCTGTCGTCCTGGCTCCGACCTCCACCACCTGCCCTTCCCGGTCAACCCCGACGATCTCCTGGCCGCCCTGGTGAGCACCACCACCGACCACGAGCGCGCTGGCAACAGCTGGGCGCAGGCCTCCCGGCCGGAGCCCCCCACCCTGTGAGTGCGACCACCGCGCCCCTCAGCGCCGCCGCCGAAAGCTCCCGTGCCCTGGTGGAGCGCGCCAGCCAGGAGCTCCTCGATGGCGATGGGCAGATGCTGGCCGCCGCCGTGCAGTGGTGGGAGCTGCCCGGTCAGGCGGATCCCAGCCCGGTGGCGGTGCTCGGATCCGGCCCGCCGCTGCTGCTCCTGCATGGGTTTGACAGCTCGTTTCTGGAATTCCGGCGACTGGCGCCGCTGCTGGCCGATCACCACCAACTGCTGATCCCCGATCTGTTCGGATTCGGTTTTCAGCCGCGGCCCTCGAGCGCGAGCCAGGGGCCGGAGGCCGTGCTCAGCCATCTGGAGCGCCTGCTGGAGCACCTGCCCGAGCATCTCGAGCAGCCCGGTCGGATTGGACTGATCGGCGCCTCCATGGGCGGTGCGGTGGCGATCGCCCTGGCGCGGCGCTGCCCGGAGGTCTTCGAGCGGCTGCTGCTGCTGGCACCCGCCGGGCTCACCGGCCGGCCGATGCCGGTGCCGCCGCTCCTCGATCGTCTTGGGGTGGCCTTCCTCTCCCAACCTTCCGTGCGGCGAGGGCTCTGCCGCAGCGCCTTCGCCGATCCGGACCGGGATGTGGGCCCGGCGGAACTGCAGATCGCCTCTTATCACCTCCAGACCCCAGGCTGGGCCGAAGCCCTGGCCAGTTTCGCCCGCTCCGGTGGCTTCGCCGGCTGTGGCGCTCCGCTGCCGCCACTGCCCCTGAAGGTGCTCTGGGGCCTCAACGACCGCATCCTGCGCGCCCCGCAGAAACGGGCTGCTCTGGCCCTGCTCGGCGATCGGCTGCAGGAGCTGCCCGACTGCGGCCACCTCCCCCACATCGACCAACCCCAGCAGGTGGCCGCCACCTGGCTGAACCCGAGCGGCTTCCGATGACATCAGCCAACTCCGATCCCGGACTCAGCACCGACAACGCCCCGAGCGGCAGCAGCGGACCGGTGATGCAGCTGCTCTCCGGTGGGCTGCAGCGCTGGCTTCGCAGCCGCCTCCAGGCGGTGGAAGGCCTCGAGATCCAGCTGCATGGCTCCGCCTTTCAGCTGCTCCGGGGCCGACTGGAAGGGGTGACGGTGCTGGCGCGTCGCGTGACCTATCAGGACCTCGAGATCGAACAGGTGAACCTGCGCAGCGATGCGATCACCGTGCAGATGGGCAATCTGCTCAAAGGTCAGCCTGTCCAGCTTGAACAGCGTTTCAGGATCCGGGGCACCCTCTCCTTCAGCCCCGAGGCCCTGACCCGCACCCTGGCCGGCGCCCGGTGGCGGCCTCTGGGCGATGCCCTGGCCGAACAGGTGCTTGGAGTTGTTCCGTTGAAGCAGCTGGTGATCCGCCAGGATGCGCTGGAGCTGTCGGCCGATGCGGTTCCCAGCGGCACGACCGTGACCATGGAAACGCTGGTGGACGCCGCCAACGGCACGATGGTCCTGCGCAGCCGCGATGGCGCCCTGCAGGTGCCCCTGCCGATGGATCCGAACATCACCATCGAAAGGGCCGACCTCGAGGGTGGCATGGTGCAGCTGCATGGCGTGGCGGTCGTATCCCCCTGAGCAGGGCACCGCTTGATTGCCAGGACCCGACGGCGTCCAAGGCCCGCACCGATCCACCGGCAGACGGATCCCGGGGGATCAGGGCTCACCGAGCATGGGCAGCACCACGGTGACCAGCGAAAAGACCATCGCAGGCGTGAACAGGTAGCTGTCGATGCGATCGAGCATGCCACCATGACCTGGGATCGCGTCGCCGGAATCCTTGACGCCGGCATCGCGTTTCATCATCGACTCGGTCAGATCACCGACCAGGGAGAAGATCGTGACCAGAGCCCCGAGCAGAGCACCGAGCAGCCAGCCCCAGGACCAGGCGAGCACAGTGCCGCCAAGGGCGCCGATCGCCATCGAACAGGCCAGGCCCCCGAAAGCGCCTTCCACGGTCTTGCCCGGGGAAATCGGCGAAAGCGGATGGCGGCCGAAACGCCGACCGATCACGTAGGAGCCGATGTCGGTGCCGACGATCATCAGGCAGGCCATCAGCGTGAGGGCCATGCCGGAGGTGAAGGGCCAGGGCTGATCGGCCAGACTGGGAGCGAGGTTGGTGGCATTCAGATCCCGGAGGCGGATCCAGAAACTGGGCAGAAAACCCAGATAGAACAGCCCGAAGATCGAGGCGGCGATGTCGGCGATCGTGCCGGTGCGCGGCTGCAGCATCAGCCAGCCACAGATCACGGCGCCAGCCACCGGCAGCACCGCCTGGGCCAGGGCGTCGGGGAGACCGCCGGAATCCGACCACTGGGTGCAGATCAACAGCAGCTGGCAGGCCACCAGGGTGCTCTTGGTGGCAGGCCGCATGCCCTTGAACTGAGCCAGGCGGAAGAATTCGAGCAGGCCGATGTGCACCATCACCCCAACGCCGATGGTGAACCACCAGCCGCCGAGGGTGACCATCACCAGCCCGAGGCCCCCGGCGGCCCAGCCGCTGACCAGACGGGGCAGGGACGTGGGGCGTCGCTCGCCGGCCATCAGGCGCTCCGCTCCGCCGCGATCAGGAACAGCGGTTCAGCCGCCGCCAGCTTCGCCTGGCTGCCACGGCGCTGCATCCGGTGCACGGTGGCCTGAACCACCTGCACGTCCCGGGCCTGAAGCTGGCCAAGGGTGTCGGTGGCATCCACCAGCCCTTCGAGGCTTTTGGTGCTGATCACCAGCCGCCCCTCGTTCTGAAGGGCCTGCCAGACAGCCTGAAGCACATCCACCAGCGGACGGCCGACCTCCAGCAGCACCCGATCAGGGTTGGGGGGCAGCAGGTGCAGATCAGCGGGCGCCTGGCCGGGATGGCTGTGCAGATTGGTGATCCCCAACCGCTGACGGTTGCGCTCCAGCAGACCGAGGGCCTCAGGATCGCGCTCAAGCGTGTGCACAGCCCCCAGGGGCAGGAACCGGGCGATCTCGAGGGCCAGGGCACCTGTGCCGCCACCCACATCCCAGACGAGGGAATCAGCGCGTGGCCGGAGGTGGGCCAGCAGCATCACCCGGAGCTCCAGCGGCGTGGGGCTGAAACCCGGGGCCTCCTCGAACACCGCATCCGGCAATCCAGGGGTGACGAAATCCCAGTGGAAGGGGCCGGCCATGCAAGGTTCAATCGGCCACAACCCGTACCGTATCAGCGATCTGCCCGGGCCAGAGCAGGCGCTGCCCCAGGAGCCACTCCGCGCGGGCCCGATCGATCCTCTCGCCTGGACACAACAGGGGAATCCCCGGCGGGTAGGGGCAGAGCGGTTCAGCGGCGACCCGCCCGACGGCCAGTTCGAGGGGCACCAGGACACTGGTGGCGCGCCAGGCCTGCGCCAGCGGCAGCACCGGGGAAGCCACCAGCGGCAGGGGCGGCCGCCGGAACAGAGGCAGCGGCGGTTGCTGCAGAGCCCTGCGCATCGCCTGCAGGCTCCGCGTCAGGCGGGCGACCAGCCGCGGTGGTGGCACCTGGCCCAGGCAGAAGGTGAGGGCTCCGGGTTCCGGCAATTCGGCGATCACACCGCGCTCCATCAGCCAGGCATCCGCCTCCAGCCCGGAGACCCCGATCGGGCCGGTCAGGAGCACCAGCCGCAACGGATCCGCCGCCGCCAGCAGGCTGAACCCCTGCGCCAGGAGCCGATGCCGGAGCGCATGGCCGATCGCCTCGGCCCGTTGGCGCTGCCGTTGCCCCGCAGCGCTGGCGCCATGGGTGATCGCCGCCGCAGTGGCGGCCAGCAACAGGGCGCTGGGACTCGAGGTCTGCAACCAGAGCAGGGCCCGCTCGATTGCCGCCGGATCACAACGCTCCCCCCGGGCCAGCAGGGCCCCGGCCTGGGCCAGCCCACCGCCTGCCTTCTGCAGGGAGATCACCACCAGATCAGCGCCACTGGCCAGGGCCTCCCCCCGGCCATGGGCCTGGTCCACCAGCACCGGCAGGCCAGCGCGGTGCGCCAGGGTCACCAGCTCCGGCAGACGGGCCCGCTGGCCTTGGTAGGTGGGATCGACCAGCACCAGGGCCGCGGGTTTGGGCAGGCCAGCGGCGGCGGTCGCCGCCAGCACCGCCTCCAGATCCCCGGGACCCGGCGGCAGCCACAGCCCACTGAGCGGATCGAAGGGCAGATCAAACAGAATCGGCTCGACCTGGGCCAGCACACAGCCGTGCAGCAAGGAGCGGTGAACGTTCCTCGGCAGCAACACCTGGGACCCCGGCGGACAGAGGGCGAGCAGAGCCGCCTGCAACAGGCCGGAGGCGCCGTTGACACCGAACCAGCAGTGGCTGGCACCGAGCAGGGCGGCGCAACGGCGCTGGGAGACGGCCACGGCCCCCTCCTCCAGCAGCGGGCCGCCGATCTGCGGCAGTTCCGGCAGATCCCAGGATCCGGGAGACCGGCTGAGCAGGTGCCGCAACGCCGGCGCCAGGCCGCGGCCACGGCCGTGGGCCGGCAGATGCAGGGGCAGCAGCCCCCTGGGACCACGGGCGCCCAGCAGCGCAAGCAGATCCGGCGTGGCGGGGTCAACCAAGGTCCCGGAACAGGCGCATCACTGGCGCAAAGCGAGGCTGCCTAGCATCCTGGCTTCCTGGCCTGGCCCCTTGACCGCAGAAGCGCCCGCGTACAACCCCAAGGCCGATCGGGCCTGGCTGCTGGCGCGCCCCTGGATCCTGATCAGCCGCCTGATCGTGGTGCTCGGCGCCCTGCTCAGCCTCACCCTGGCGCTGGTGGTTCAGGGCAACAGCAGCAACCGCAGTGTGCAGCAGGGACTGGCGGTGAAGATCCGCACCACCCTCACCCGGCTCGGCCCCTGTTTCATCAAGGTGGGGCAGGCCCTCTCCACCCGCCCGGATCTCGTGCGGCGCGACTGGCTCGATGAGCTGACCCGACTCCAGGACGACCTGCCGCCCTACCCCCACGCCATCGCCCTGGCCGTGATCGAAACCGAGCTGGGAGCGCCGGCCGACCAGCTGTTCGCAAGCTTCCCGGAGCATCCGGTGGCGGCTGCCAGTCTGGGCCAGGTGTACAAGGCACGGCTGCACAGCGGCGACTGGGTAGCGGTGAAGGTGCAACGACCGCAGCTGGAGTTCCAGCTGCGCCGCGATCTTGTGCTGATCCGCATGCTGGCCGTGCTCAGCGCTCCCGTGCTGCCCCTCAATCTCGGCTTCGGCCTTGGGGAGATCATCGACGAATTCGGTCGCAGTCTCTTCGAGGAGATCGATTACCGGCGGGAGGCCGACAACGCCGAGCGTTTCGCCACCCTGTTCGCCGGCAATGCCGCCGTGACGGTGCCGGCGGTGGAGCGCAGCCTCAGCAGCCGCCGGGTGCTGACCACCGCCTGGGTGAATGGCACCAAACTTCAGCAACGTCGCGAACTGGAAGCCAAACGCCTCGACCCCACCGCCCTGATCCGCACCGGCGTGATCGCCGGCCTGCAGCAGCTGCTGGAATTCGGCTATTTCCACGCCGATCCGCATCCGGGCAACCTGTTCGCCCTGCCGGGGCGGAGCGGCGATCTCGGCCATGTCGCCTATGTCGACTTCGGGATGATGGATTCGATCAGCGACAGCGATCGCCTCACTCTCACCGGGGCGGTGGTGCACCTGATCAACCGCGATTTCCAGGCTCTGGCCCAGGACTTCGTCGCCCTCGGCTTCCTCAACCCCAACACCGATGTCACCCCGATCGTGCCGGCCCTGGAGGAGGTGCTCGGCGGCGCTCTGGGGGAGAACGTCGGCTCGTTCAACTTTAAGGCGATCACGGATCGCTTCTCGGAGCTGATGTACGCCTACCCCTTCAGAGTGCCGGCGCGCTTCGCCCTGATCATCCGGGCGGTGGTGAGCCAGGAGGGCCTGGCGATGCGCCTCGATCCCGACTTCCGGATCATCCGCGTCGCCTATCCCTACGTGGCCCGGCGCCTGCTGGCGGGGGACACCGCAGAAATGCGCGAGAAGTTGCTGGAGGTGATCTTCGATCGCGATGGCCGCCTGCAGCTCGATCGGCTCGAGAACCTGCTGGCGGTGGTCGACAACGACGCTGGCAGCGGTGACCTGCTGCCGGTGGCCGGAGCAGGCCTGCGGCTGCTGCTCACCGCCGATGGCCGCAGCCTGCGCCAGCGGCTGCTGCTGCTGCTGGTCAGGGACAACCGCCTCTCCACCGACGACCTGCAGGCGCTGCTGAACCTGCTGCGACGCACCTTCGGGCCACGCAAGCTGGCCTCCCAGCTGGCCCAGGGGCTGATGCAGCGGCTCAATCCCCTCGCAGCCGCCTGAGCCTCGGGCCTCGGCGGCGGGGGAGACGGCCTTAGGGTCGTCGCTGCATTGCCTGCCGCATCACCGTGACCCCCCTCCTGATCGCCCTGGCCCAGGCCTCTCTGGCCGTGCTCACCCCGGGCGAAGCCAACGCGGAGGTGGCCAGCGGCCTCTACGGCGATCTCGACGCCGTCGAGCTGATGCTTGAGATGGCCCCGATCCTGCAACCCCCCTACCTGGTGGCTGGCCTGGGCCTGGCCATCGGCGTGCTCTGCGGTCTCACCTTCGCCCGCCTGGTGCAGGACCGCCTTGATGGCTGGAAGCAGGATCGCCTGGCCCTGCTGCCCCTCGGTACGTTCGAGACCACCCTCTCCTGGACCGGCACGATCCTCGGCACCA
>CAIXOZ010000205.1 GCA_903921295.1 uncultured cyanobacterium
CCGGACCCGCCTCGAAATAGCGGTCATTGAGGTGACCGGTGGGGATGTAGGGGTTGCGGGGATGCAGCACCATCGAGGTACCGGTGGCAAACCAGCGGTGGCCCTTGGCCTCCGGGCGCTGGCTGAGGATCGAGGGCGGCAGTTCCGACCCCTCCACCTCGGAGAAGTTGACGCCGCCCTGTTCGAAGACGCGGCCGCCTTTCATCACCCGCGAACGGCCGCCACCCCCTTCTGGTCGCTCCCAGCTCTCCTCCTGGAAACGACCGTCGCCATCGCAGCGCTCCAGGCCCGCGCAGATCGAATCCTGCAGCCCCATCAACAGAGCCTTGGCCCGCTGACGCGAATCAGCCGGAGGGGCCTCCAGGGCGCTGCCCGTGGCACTGGGGCCACCGCCGAGCACCCGACGCCGGGCGCGGGACAACAGGTTGGAAAGCGAAGCCGCCACGGCAGAGCGCGCCTGGGGCACGCGGGAAACCAGAACACCATTCCAGCCTGGAGGTCCCGAACACAACCCTTCGAGAGCCTCTGTCATGGCTGAGCCCAACGCCGGCAGCGCCATCAGCCCCCCCTAGGATCCGGGCGCTCCTGCACACAACCCACGAATGGTCACCGCTGATCAGGCCCGCGATGCCCTGGTGGCCCTTCAGGATGCCGGCACCGGCCGCAGCCTGATCGACCTGGGCTGGATCGATCAGATCCGGGTCGACGGACAGCGGGCGCTGTTCCGGCTGGTGCTTCCCGGCTTCGCCACCAGCCAGCGCGACCGCATCGCCAGCGAGGCGCGCCGCAGCCTGCTGGCCCTCGAAGGCCTCAGCGATGTGCAGATCGAGCTCGGCGCTCCGGCGGGAGGCGCACCGATCGGCGCCGCCGGCCACGGACCCGCGGGCCAGCTCCCCGACCTGAAACCGGTGCCCGGCGTCCGCCAGGTGATCGCCGTCAGCAGCGGCAAAGGCGGCGTCGGCAAGAGCACCGTGGCCGTGAATCTGGCCTGCGCTCTGGCCCGCAGCGGCCTCAGGGTCGGCCTGCTCGATGCCGATATCTCCGGACCGAATGCGCCGACGATGCTCGGGGTGGCTGATCGCACCCCGGAGGTGAGCGGCGAGGGGGCCAGCCAGGTGATGACCCCGATCGAGACCTGCGGCATCGCCATGGTGTCGATGGGGCTGCTGATCGATGAGGACCAACCCGTGATCTGGCGGGGCCCGATGCTGAATGGAATCATCCGCCAGTTCCTGTATCAGGTGGCCTGGGGGGAACGGGACGTGCTGATCGTCGATCTGCCTCCGGGCACCGGCGACGCCCAGCTGACCATCGCCCAGGCGGTGCCGATGGCGGGCGTGGTGATCGTCACCACGCCGCAGAAGGTGTCGCTGCAGGATGCCCGACGCGGCCTGGCGATGTTCCGGCAGATGGGGGTATCGGTGCTGGGCGTCGTTGAGAACATGAGCGTCTTCATTCCCCCCGATGCCCCGGACCGTCGCTACGCCATCTTCGGCAGCGGCGGCGGCCAGCAACTGGCTGAGGAGGCGGCGGTGCCGCTGCTGGCGCAGCTGCCCCTGGAGCCCGGGGTGGTGGCCGGTGGTGACGGTGGCCTGCCGGTGGTGCTTTCGGCACCCGAGTCGGTATCGGCCGGTGCTTTCGCCGCTCTGGCCAGCGACCTGAGCGCGCGCTGTCTTACGCGAGGCTGAAGCGATGGCGCCACCGAGCCGATGCCAATCCTGAGCCGACGCTCCAGGGGTCGCCGCCACGGCCGTCCCTGGTACGGCGAGCGGGATCTCCTGCTCTGGGGGATCCCCCTGGGGATGACCTTCATCGCCGGCATCCTGATCGCCAGCACCCAGCGCCAGGCTGAGTACGCCGACTGGTACCAGCACTGGCTCACGGCGGCCGTGGGCCTGGCACTCGGACTGCTCGCCGCCCAGCTGCCCCTGCAGCGGCTCAACCAGTGGCTGGCGCCGATCTACGGACTGACGGTGCTGAGCCTGGTCGCCGTGCGCTTCGTGGGCACCTCAGCCCTCGGGGCCCAGCGCTGGATCAACGTGGCCGGCTTCCATGTGCAGCCCTCGGAATTCGCCAAGCTGGCGGCGATCCTGCTGCTGGCGGGTGTGCTCTCCCGATTCCCGGTGGAGCGGCCTGTGGATCTGGTGCGGCCCTGCAGCTTCATCGGCCTGCCCTGGATTCTGGTGTTCATCCAACCGGACCTGGGCACCTCCCTGGTCTTTGGAGCGGTGCTGCTGGTGATGCTGTTCTGGGCGGGGATGCCGGCCACCTGGCTGCTGCTCCTGATCTCGCCGCTGCTGAGCGCGATCATCGCCGGCACATTGCCCATCCTGCTGGCGCTCTGGATCCCGTTGATGGCCTGGGTGGCCTGGAAGAGCCTGCCCTGGAGGCGCATCGGCGCCGCAGCGGTGATGGGCATCGAGGCCTTGTTCGCCATCCTCACCCCCTACCTGTGGATGCATGGCCTGAAGGAGTACCAGCGCGACCGGCTGGTGCTCTTCCTCGACCCCTCCAAGGATCCGCTCGGAGGCGGCTATCACCTGCTGCAGAGCCAGGTGGGCATCGGCTCCGGCGGACTCTGGGGCACCGGACTGATGCATGGCCATCTCACCAAGCTGCGGTTCATCCCCGAACAGCACACCGATTTCATCTTCAGTGCCATGGGTGAGGAGACCGGCTTCATCGGCTCGGTGCTCCTCGTGGTGGCCTTCGGCGTGCTGATGTGGCGTCTGCTGCGGATCGCCAACGATGCCGGCAGCGATTTCGAATCGCTGGTGGTGATCGGCATCGCCGCCATGCTGTTGTTCCAGCTGGTGGTCAACATCTGCATGACGATCGGCCTCGGCCCGGTGACCGGCATTCCCCTGCCCTGGATGAGCTACGGCCGCTCGGCGATGCTGGTCAACTTCGTCTCGCTGGGGCTGTGCGCCTCGGTGGCGCGACGCAGCCCGTCCCGGCGCAGCCGGGCGGCCCGTCAGGGTGGGGCCTGAGCATGGAGGGCGGGCTCGATCAGCTGCGGCAGCGCCTGGCGGAAGGTGTGCCCACGGGTCAGGCCGATGACGATGCCGTGCGGCGGCAGTGGTGGGCGGCCCTGGCCACGCTCCAGGACCACTTTCTGAACGGCGACGGTGCCCTGCAGGGTCTCTGGCTGGCCGCCCCCTTGCCGGCACTCTACGAACCACGGCTGCTGCACCGCCTCCAGGGCTGGGTGTGGGCACCACCGCAACTGGAGGCCCTGCTCGATCCGCGGGCGCCGCTGCTGCCACCCGTTCAGGCCGGCCAGGCCAGCTCCGGCACCTTTCGCCGGCTGCCCCTGAGCGAAGCCGATGGCACTGATCCGCTCTTGCTGGTGATCACGCCGATGCTGCAGGTGGCCCTGGCCGTGGAGGGGCCACCCCAGGGCCGTCGGCTCCTGGTGCGCTTCGACCCACCCACCCTCTCGGCCGCCCTCGCGCTGGTGGACCAACGGCTGCAGCGGGAGGCCCCGGAGGAGGCGCAGGCCCTGCGCGCCGCCCTGCAGGAGCTGGGCAGCCTGCACAGCGATGATCAGATCGCCAGCCGCTTCTGGCCCAGGCTGGCGGAACGCCTGGCCGGCATGGCGCCAAGTGTCACCCTGCAACCGCTGGTGCACGGCGGAGCCACGGGTCCGGGCCCGCAGCGCGAGGCGATCAGCAGCGAACTGGCGCTGCTCGAAGCCCTCACCCATGAGGTGCGCACGCCCCTGGCCACGATCCGCACCCTGATCCGCTCCCTGCTCAGGCGCGCCGATCTTTCACCGCTGGTGCGGCAGCGCCTGGAGCAGATCGATGGCGAATGCAGCGAACAGATCGACCGCTTCGGCCTGATTTTCCATGCCGCTGAACTGCAACGGCAGCCCGGCAGCGGCCGCGAGGCGAGCACCCCGGACCTTGCCCGCACCAACCTGAGCGCCCTGCTCGAGCAGCTGCGTCCGAGCTGGGAACGGCAGCTGGAACGTCGCGGCCTGCGGCTGGAGCTGGCCCTGGCAGCCGGATTGTCGGAGGTGCTCAGCAACCCCACCCGCCTGGAGACGATGCTCGGAGGACTGATGGATCGCTTCAGCCGCAGCCTGCCCAGTGGCGCCTGCGTGCTGATCAGCCTGCAACCGGCCGGGGCGCGCCTGAAGCTGCACCTGAGCAGCGACGACGCCATGGCTGCCGGCAACGCGGACACCACGTCCTCGGAGGAGGGCACCACCACCGTCGGTCCGGTGCTGAGCTGGAACCCGACCACGGGCAGCCTGCAGCTGAGTCGCCAGGCCACCCAGCGCCTGTTCCACAGCCTCGGCGGACGGCTCACGGAACGCCACGGCAACGGCCTGACGGTGTTCTTCCCCCTGGCCTGAGCGGCCCGCGGCGGTGGGCCCGGCGTGGCGCAGCGTGGCCTGTTTGTTGACGGGTGTGAAGAGTCCGGAAGCGATCGCGATCGGGCCAAAACACGGTGCTAGCTTCCAGCCGAAGCGTTCGTGGAACTGCGCTGCAGCTCCCGTTCCCTTCCCGGTTCTGTCCCCACGGGTCTCCGGTCCCTCCTCCCAGGTCTTCCCAGGTAAAGCCATGACAGCAACGGCGCTGAGCGGTCATCTCCCGAAGCACATCGGCAGCACGGGCGGCCTCCTGAACTCCGCTGAAACCGAAGAGAAATACGCCATCACCTGGACCAGCTCCAGCGAACAGGTCTTTGAACTCCCCACCGGGGGCGCTGCTGTGATGCATGCCGGCGAGAACCTGATGTACTTCGCCCGCAAGGAGCAGTGCCTCGCCCTCGGCACCCAGCTGCGCACCAAGTTCAAGCCCCGCATCGAGGATTACAAGATCTACCGGATCTTCCCCGGCGGTGACACCGAGTTCCTGCACCCCAAGGACGGCGTCTTCCCCGAGAAGGTCAACGAAGGCCGC
>CAIXOZ010000206.1 GCA_903921295.1 uncultured cyanobacterium
CGGGCTTTCTGATGCGGATGGGGAGACTTGAACTCCCACGACATTGCTGCCACTAGTACCTGAAACTAGCGCGTCTACCAATTCCGCCACATCCGCATGTGGGGATTTCACAGTCTCTGGCGGGAGGCTGGGAAGTCGTCGGGCCAACCCGACTCCGGAATCTTAAAACATCGACCGGACCTCCTCGCAAGAGGGTGAGCCCCAAGACAGTTCAAGGGCCGGCCGTCTAGACGGTCTCACAAATTCTTGTCAAGATTCGCCCATCTCCGGCACCCGCCAAGCCATGACCGTGTCGGTTGTCCCGTCTCAGAGCGTCTCTCTGCCTCAGCTTGAGATTGCCGGCGGTCGGCGCCTGTCCGGTGAAGTGCGTGTCAGCGGCGCCAAGAACTCCGCCCTCGTGCTGATGGCGGCCTGTCTGCTCACCGACGACGCCCTGCGCCTGCGCAACGTGCCGCCGCTCACCGATATCGCCGCCATGGGCGACATCCTGGCGGCCCTTGGCGTCACGGTGCGTCGCGGTGACGACAGCATTGATCTCCAGGCTGATCGCCTCAACCAGACCTCGGCTCCCTACGACCTGGTCAACAGCCTGCGGGCCAGTTTCTTCTGCATCGGTCCTCTTCTGGCCCGCACCGGCATCGCCCGGGTGCCCCTCCCTGGCGGCTGCCAGATCGGCACCCGTCCCGTCGTCGAGCACGTCAAGGGTCTGAAGGCCCTCGGTGCCCAGGTGACGATCGAGCACGGTGTGGTCTCAGCGGTCGTGCCCGGTCGCGGTCATCGCCTCCGCGGCGGCCACATCCACCTCGATTGCCCCAGTGTCGGCGCCACCGAGACCCTGATGATGGCCGCCGCCCTGGCCGATGGCGAAACGGTGATCACCAACGCGGCCCAGGAGCCTGAGGTCACCGACCTGGCCCGGCTGCTGATCGCCATGGGGGCCCGCATCCGTGGAGCCGGCACGCCCAGCATCACGATCGTCGGGGTGTCCCGGCTGCATGGCGCCGATAACGCCGTCATCCCCGACCGTATTGAGGCCGGCACCTTCCTGCTGGCTGCCGCCATCACCCGCTCCACCCTCCGCGTCGCCCCGCTGGTGCCCGAGCACCTCGGCGCTGTCCTCACCAAGCTGGAGCAGGCCGGCTGTCGCCTCGACAGCGATGGCCTCGGGATGACGATCCGTGCCGACAGGATTCAGGCCGTCGATCTGCGCACCCAGCCCTTCCCCGGCTTCCCCACCGATCTCCAGGCCCCGTTCATGAGCCTGCTGGCCACCGCTGAGGGCAACTCGGTGATCACCGAGAACATCTTCGAGAACCGTCTCCAGCACGTGGCCGAACTGCAGCGCATGGGTGCCTCGATCCGGATGCAGGGCAACATCGCCTTCATCGAGGGCGTGCATCGCCTCAGCGGCGCTCCCGTGCAGGGCAGTGATCTGCGGGCGTCCGCCGCGATGGTGGTCGCCGGTCTGGCGGCCGATGGAATCACCACCGTGCAGGGCCTCTCCTACCTCGATCGTGGGTACGCCGATTTTGAGGGCAAGCTCAACAGCATCGGTGCCTCGATCCGGCGAACGGGCGGCTGAGCGTCCCCCTAAACTCGCCATTGAGGGAGCGTGCCGGAATTGGTAGACGGACTCGACTCAAAATCGAGCGCCTTCGGGCATGTGGGTTCGAGTCCCACCG
>CAIXOZ010000207.1 GCA_903921295.1 uncultured cyanobacterium
AGCAATGACGACGCCAACGGGAACCTGAACGCCCAGATCAACTTCACGGCCGCCACCACTGGCACCTACTACCTCGATGCCGGCGCCTCTGCCAATGCCGGCACGGGTCAGTACCAGCTGCTGGTGTCCCAACTGGCCACCGATCAGTACAGCGCCGATACCAGCACCACCGGAACGATCGCTGTCGGCGGCAGCGTCACCTCCACGATCGACAGCTTCGGTGATCACGACTGGTTCCGGATCAGCCTCACCGCCGGCAGAAGCTACACCTTCAACCTCAACCAGGTGGTGAGCGGGGGTCTCGCCGACCCGCTGCTCAATCTGCGCAACAGCACCGGAGTGGTGCTGTCCAGCAATGATGACGCCAACGGGAGCATGAACTCCCAGATCAACTTCACGGCCACCACCACCGGCACCTATTACCTCGATGCCGGCGCCTATGCCGACGGTGGCACAGGCCAGTATCAGTTGCTTGCTGCAGAAACGTCAGTCAACCCACCCCCAGTCACTGGATTCTCGAGCGTCACGGGCTATGGCGAAGCGAGTGTCAAGCGCGCTCTGGAAGCCATGCTGAACACCAGCCTGCCCAGTGTTGCTGATCTGGGAGGCGTCTTCTGGGGCCTGGATCGCCTCGGAGCACCTGAGGTGTGGAATGCGGGGTACACCGGCACGGGCATCACTGTGGCTGTGATCGACACCGGCGTGGATTACACCCACACTGATCTGGATGGCAACATCTGGATCAACAGCGGTGAAATTGCCGGCAATGGCGTCGACGACGATGGCAACGGCTACATCGATGATGTTCGGGGTTGGAACTTCGATGCCAACACCAACAACGTGATGGATGACAACAGCCACGGTACCCATGTGGCTGGAACGATTGCGGGTGAAAACAATGGTGTCGGCATCACCGGCGTGGCCTACAACGCCAAGATCATGGCGGTGAAAGTGCTCAACGCCAACGGCAGTGGCACACTCGCCGCTGTCGCCAATGGCATCCGTTATGCCGCTAACAATGGCGCCAAGGTGATCAATCTCAGCCTTGGTGGAGGCGGCAGTTCTGAACTGCTGGCAGCCGTGAGCTATGCCACCTCCCGCGGAGCCGTGGTGGTGATGGCCGCGGGCAATGAGGGCGCCCCCGTGCCGAGCAGTCCCGCTTCCTATGCCCAGTCCTATGGACTGGCGGTCGGCGCGATCGACAGCGCCGGCAACCTCGCGGCCTTCTCGAACCGTGCTGGCAGCACTCCCCTCGACTACATCACGGCGGCAGGCGTGAATGTCTATTCGACGGTACCCGGCGGCCGCTACGCCAGCTACAGCGGCACCTCCATGGCCACACCGCACATCGCCGGAGCCATGGCCCTGCTGCAACAGGCGAACATCCAGAACAACAAGGGCCTCTCCGTGGCCGCTCTGGAGACGCTGATCACCAGCACCGCCAGCAACATGGTTACGGCGACCACCCTGAGCGGAAGCACCAGCACGACCGGCTCCACCAGCACGGCCATGATCCGCTCCCAGACGCTCGAAGACGCCGGGGCCAAGCCCCTGACGCCAGAGGGTGATGATGCCTGGACGATTGACACGGAACGCCGCGGTTCTGAGGCAGGGTTCAACAACGAACGACCCGCCCTCGAACTGCTGCGCCCCAACCCGATGGCGAACGCCTTCGGCATGGGCGAACGACCGGGGGCCAGCGGCCGTGGCGCAGGGTCTGGTTCGGCCTCCCTGCCTGACGCGATGGTGAGCACGATCTCCACCCTGACCAGCAGCGGCCGTCGCTTCGCGAGCTCCAGGCCTGATCCTCTGACCGGCCTCCATCACGATCCTGAAAGCGCCCTGAACCCATGGTCCCAGGCCCTCGTCTGAGCCGCTGGCTGGCACGCTGGCTGGCCATCCCGGCCAGCCTTCTCTCCCTGGGCGTCGTGACGGCAGCCCTGGCCGGACCTCCGCACCAGCTCGGAACCGCCCCGATCATCCTCGAGGGGTCGGTGGTCGTGGTCAGGGGCAATCAACTGCCCGGTCCTCGCCGTGAAGCCCCAACCCCTGCACAGGCTTGCACCGTGATCGCCGTGGCTGGAGCGGTGATACCGGTGCTGCCGGGTCAGGCCCTGCTGCCAAGCAAGGCCCTGAAAGCGCCGATCCTGGCCAGGGCCCGCTGCAACCGACAGGGGCGCTTTCGACTGATCGTTCCCGCGGTAGCGCGTTGGCCAGGGGCCTACCGGGGCTCCGCTCAGCTGACCCTGATGCTCCAGGTTCCAGGCGGCTATTACCTCAACCTCTTCGATGGCCGGGGCCAGTTCGCCTCGTTCGCCCTGCCCCTGGCGCTGAATCCAACGCCGATCACACTGATGGACGACAGAGACGCGCTGCATTGATCGCCGGCGGCCAGGGCCCGGCGATCCGCGCGGCTGCAAGCCCTCAGCGCCGACACCCCGGGGAGGAGCCACTGGCGCTCATGGCCCCAGTGGCTCAGACCAAGACGATTGACGCCTCAGGTCCAGAAGGCCATAACAGCAGGGAGCCGAGTGATCAGAATGAGCAGCGGAACCTTGGAAACCGACCAGGAGTTTCTGCTGCGGGCCGCCTCGGTGTTTGACCCCAATCGGGGATCGAGCCACCAGAGGGATCTGTTTCTGCAGACCTGGAGCCTGCTGACGCCACAGGCCCGCCAGCAGACAGTCCTGGAGTGGCGCTCGGATCAAGGAGCATCCGTCCCTGCGCCAGCCGGTAGCGGGTCAGGCGTGAGTGAAGGGGTCAGCGGTGATCCAGCGGGTCAGCCCGCGGTCCAGTCCACAGTCGAATCCGCCAGCAACGATCCAGGCTTTCTGCTGCGCGCTGCCAGCGTTTACGACCCCGCCAGCGCCACGTCCAACCAGAGCACGTTCTTCCGCCAGGTCTGGGCGCAGGTCAGCCCTGGCGACCAGAAACGCCTGGTCAGCCTCTGGCGTCAACCCGATCCCTTCAGCGCCCCCGCTCCCGCAGCACCCGCAGGACGGGAGGTTCCTGAGGAAGGCCTCGCCTTGATCCGAAACTTCGAGGGGTATGCCAAGGCCCTCCCTGATGGGCGCGCCCAGGCCTATCCCGATCCGATTGCCGGCTGGCAGGTGCCGACGATCGGGTTCGGCACCACCCGTTATCCCAACGGACAACAGGTGCGTCAGGGGGATGTGATCAGCCGCGATCAGGCCGATGCCTGTCTGAAGGACGCGGTCGAGCGTCAGTGTCGGCCCTCCCTGGAACGCATCCACACCTGGGGCCAGATGAACAGCCATCAGCGCAGCGCGCTCTACTCGTTCGCCTACAACCTTGGGCCGGCGTTCTACGGGGGCGCCGACTTCGCCTCAATCACCCGGGTCTGTGACAGCCCGGAACGCTGGGGCGACAAGACCTGGGTGAGCGAGCAGTTCATCAAGTACAGAAATCCCGGCTCCGCTGCCGAAACCGGACTCCGGCGCCGCCGCCAGGCCGAAGCCGATCTCTTCTGCCGGGCGATCTGAAAGCTCAGGAGCGCAGCGGATCAGCGGCTCATCGCCAACATGCGCTCGATCGGTGCCAGGGCCTGGAGGCGCAGGCTCTCATCCAGCTCGATCGCGGGCGTCAGCGTCAACAGGCAGCGCCAGACTTTCTCAAGCGTGTTCAGACGCATGTAGGGGCAGGCATTGCAACTGCAGCCATCAAGACCAGGCACAGCAAAAAAATGCTTGCCTGGCAGACGCCGGCGCATCTGGTGCAGGATCCCGGGTTCCGTGAGAACGAGAAAGCTCTCGCAATCGCTGGTTTCTGCATGCTGGAGGAGTTTGCTGGTGGAGCCGATGAAATCCGCCAGATCAAGCAGATGCTGCTCGCACTCGGGATGGGCGATCACCTCGGCGTCAGGATGCTCCAGCTTCAATTCCAGCAGCGCCTGCTCGCTGAAGGTTTCATGGACGATGCAGCTTCCAGGCCAGAGGGTGAGCGACCGACCGCTCTGACGTTCAACCCAACGTCCAAGATTGCGATCGGGGGCAAACAGAATCGGCCTGTCCGCAGGCAGCTGGCGCACAAGATCGACAGCATTGCTACTGGTGCAGATCAGGTCGCTCTGGGCCTTCACCGCGGCCGAACAGTTGATGTAACTGACGACGATGTGGTCTGGATGCTCAGCGCGGAAACGGGCGAAAGCATCGCCCGGACAGGCATCGGCAAGGCTGCAACCGGCCTCAAGATCCGGCAGGACCACGGTCTTGTCGGGGTTGAGGATCTTGGCCGTTTCGGCCATGAAATGGACACCGCAGAAGACGATCACCTCCGCTTCGGTGCTGGCTGCTTTGCGGGAAAGCTCCAGGGAATCACCGATGAAATCAGCGATGTCCTGGATGTCAGCCTCCTGGTAATAGTGCGCCAGGATCACGGCATTGCGCTCCCGCCGCAACGCCTCAATCGCCGCCGGCAGGTCCGAAGGCACAGGACGATCCGCTGCCATGGCGCTCTCAAGGCCGGTGGTTGAAGGCATCGACTGCGGGGTGAGGGACTGCGGGGTGGGGGAGGTCAGGGAATGCCGGATCCCTGGCTCAGGCAGGATGGGGCCAGCCTAGGCACACGGGTTGGCAGAGCTGCGCATCGCCATTGCCGGTGACCTTCACGGCGCCTGGGACGACGACGACGAGGCGCTGCTGGCGCGCCTGCGACCGGATGCGCTGCTGGTGGTCGGAGACCTGGGGGATGGGCAGGTGCTGCCGACCTCTCGGCTGACTCGGCTCACCCTGCCGATGGCCTGCATCCTCGGAAACCATGACAGTGGACGGGACGCCAGTGGCCGCACCCTGAGGCGACAGCTCGATCTGCTCGGCGAGCGGCACTGTGGCTGGGGGTTACGCCTGCTCACGCCGCCCGGGCTGGCGGTGGTCGGAGCCAGGCCGGTCAGCGCCGGCGGCGGCTTTCATCTCAACCAGGCCGCACGCTCGATCTACGGACCGGTGACGCTGGAGGAGTCGGCCCGGCGCATCGTCCATGCCGCCAGCCAGGCGCCAGGGGATCTGCCCCTGGTGGTCCTGGCCCACTGTGGGCCGAGTGGACTGGGCAGTGATGCCGGGGACCCCTGCGGTCGGGACTGGAAAGCACCGGCCTGCGATTGGGGTGATCAGGATCTGGCGATTGCCATTCAGCAGATTCAGCGCCAACGCGCCCTGCCGCTGGTGGTCTTCGGCCACATGCACCACGCCCTGCGGCGGGGCCAGGGCGAGCGCCGCTCGATCCAGCAGGATCGCTTCGGCACCGTGTATCTCAACGCCGCCTGTGTGCCCCGGCATGGGATCGATGGCCAGGGTCGACACCTGCGTCATTTCAGCTGGGTGGAGCTCGAGGGTGATCGCCTGACGCTGGCCAGCCATCGCTGGTACGACCGCAACGGACACCTGCTCTACGAGCAGACCCTGCTGCGACCGGCCCTGAGCCCACACGACCTCAGCCCCAGCGGATCGTGCTGATCTACGTGTGCAACAGCGCCCATGGCTTTGGCCATGGCTCCCGCACCGCAGCGGTGCTCTCTGAGCTGGCAGCGCGTCGACCCGACTGGCGGCTGGTGCTCTCCACCGCTCTCCCCGCCGACTTCCTGAAGCTGGCCTACGGGCCGGTGCCGATCGAGCATCGCCCCTGCCACTGGGATGTGGGTGTGATCCAGGCCGATGCCCTTGGATCGGATCCGAGCGCCACCCTGGCGGCCCTCGTGGATCTGGAAGCCAGGCTGCCGGCGCTCCTGGAGCGCGAGGCGCGCTGGCTGCAGACACAGGCGGAACCGGTGCTGATCCTTGCGGATGTGCCCCCCGCTGCGGCCCTGCTGGCCGAGAGGATCAACGCGCCCCTCGTCTGGTTGGCGAGCTTTGGCTGGGACGCGATCTACCGGCCGATGGGGGAAGCCTTCCGGGGTTGGGCGGAGCAGGCCGAAGCCCTTTACCGCCGCGGTGATCGCCTGATCGCCTGCCCGCTGGCCATGCCCTTCGACTGGAACCTGCCCACCGCAAGGATTGGTCTGACGGCTGGCCGCCCCCGGCATGCCCCTGAGCAGCTGCGCCAGCGCCTGGATCTGCCGGCCGAGCGCGAACGCTGCATCCTCGTCAGCTTCGGGGGTCTGGGACTGGCCTCGCCGAGGCAGCTGTTCGAGCGCTGGCCAGACCAGGTGTTCATCGGCACGGAGCCGACACTGGCGGGACTGGCCAACGGACGATGCCTACCGCCCGACCTGCGCCCCCTTGATCTGATGCCGCTCTGCGATCGTTTGATCACCAAACCGGGATACAGCAGCTTCTGCGAGGCGATCAGCCAGGGATTGAGCCTTCATGTGGTCCATCGCGATGGCTTCGCTGAAGCAGCGGTTCTGGAGGCGGCACTGCAGCGCAGCGGTCGTCATCGGCTGCTGAGCCAGGCGCAGTGGCACAGCGGCGACTGGGAGCTGGACCGCAGGCCTGTGGAGCCGAGCGGACCGCTGCTGGATGACCAGGGGGCCCTGGCTGCCGCCACGTTGCTGGAGGACTGGGCCGGCGCTTGGTTTCCGCAGGCCAGCTGAACGACGGAGGGCAGGGCGCCGGAGCCGGCTCAAGGACGGTCAGGGCAAGCCAACCACCCATCAGGCCCCGGACATGCAGGCGCTGGCGCCGGGCCCGTTGAGCCTTTCACAACAGTCTTCAACAGGAGACGATCCCCTCCATTCCCTTGGCTCTGCCTGGGATTGCAGCGCCATTTGCATCATCAACAACCAATGGACGCCTGACTGATTGTCACGATCAACTGGCAGACAAGGGGATTTGTTTGAGACATTGACCCGGACTTCAGGAATTCAGCCAGTGAATTGGAGGAATTCCTCAGTCTGCAGCGTGCAAACGCTGACTATGTCCCTCGATTGAGCACGGTTTGCGAAGCCAGGACACCCTCCGATTCCTACGGAACAGCCGCTTCACGCAAGTGATGAGCCTGTTCCTTCTGACCGGTCTCGGCACTCCGCTTCTGAACGTTGCCCCCGCTGCAGCCACCCAGCGTCTGGAGAACCCTGGCTCCAATGGTGGAACGGAGGCGACAGCCACAGGGCCGAACATCGCCCTGCTCAATCCCACGCCGCCGCTGCCACCCCCCGTCCTGCCAGCGATCGCCCCCTACGCGATCACACCGGAACGCCGAGCCCTCCTGAACACGATCCGCTTCGCCGAAGGCACCTGGGCCGAGGGTCAGGCGATCGGCTACAGAATTCTTTTCGGCGGCACTCTGGTCGACCGTCTCGATCAGCACCCCAACCGGGTGATGCGCAGTCGCACCAGCCGCTACGTCAGCGCCGCCGCCGGCGCTTACCAGTTCATGCCCTTCACCTGGGCGATGGCCAGTCGCGCGCTG
Source organism: uncultured cyanobacterium (assembly GCA_903921295.1). GTDB lineage: Bacteria > Cyanobacteriota > Cyanobacteriia > PCC-6307 > Cyanobiaceae > CAIXOZ01. Next base: position 7,366 of record CAIXOZ010000207.1, read on the forward strand.
GGACTGCCGGATTTCGGGCCCGAGCACCAGGATCAGGCCGCCATCTTTCTGATTCAGCGACGGGGCGCTCTGGTCCTGGCCGATCAGGGCCAGCTGACACCAGAGCTGACCGCACGGCTGGCTCCGGAATGGGCCTCCCTGCCGACCCTGGTCGGCAGCAGCTACTACGGGCAGCCCGTGCGGCGTTACACCGAGCTGAGGCAGTTCTACGAGCGCAATCTGGCTGAGCTGCGGGAACAATCCGGCTTCAATGAGCTGGCGCAGGGACCGGAGCCCTGCAAGGCCAGCGACCGCCTCTGCCGTCTTGAGCGGATCGGGCAGCGACCCTGAGCCCCTGCCCACTGAGCTTCAGGTGGTTCCGGCGTCATTCCCGTCACCGCCTGCCTGGGCCCGCCCCAGGGTCTGCTGGGCCACCAGGTAGGCAGCGATGGCACCGCCAAGAAAACCGAGCAGGTTGCGCAGCAGCGGCAGCACATCATTGGTGCGGGTGATGATCGGAGCCACACCGAACACCCCGAACAGAATCACCCAGAGCGGAGAGAGCAGAAGCACCCAGCCCCAGGAGACCTTGCGGTCCTTCTCGCGCGGGTATCCGGCAAAGCCCACGATCACCCCGCCCAGAATCGACGTGACGAGGGTGAGCAGCCACTGCTCCTGGGGCAGGCCGGGAACCACCTGGCAGCCGCCGCGTTCCAGGCAGAGCTCCACAGCAGCAAGGGAATCAACGATGGCGGCGTCCTCGCCGTGATCGCGCACGTAGTACTGATTACCGAAGCGGGTCTGGAGCTCCACCCAGTAGGTGCGGGGCATCAGGGCGAAGAGGGCATCGCCGACGTTGAAATTGAGCAGGTTGCCGCCGCGGGGATCAGCCACCACCAACAGGCTGCGCTCATCCAGCCCCCAGAACTCCTTCACCGCCAGGCCGGGGGTGCGGTCGTACTGGGTCAGCACCCGCAGCTTCCAGCCGCTGTCGGCCTCGAAGCGGTTCAGGTCAGCTTCCAGTCGGGCGCGTTGGCCATCGGTGAACACCTTCGCCAGATCGATCACCGGCGTCGGGTGGTCCGGCAGCAGATCGGGATTGTCGTAGGCCTCCGCCGGCTGAACGAGAGGCAGCACCAGGCAGGCCAGGGTGAGCAGCAGCGCCAGCAGACCGGACCTGAGGATCGTCATCACCCGCGGGTGCGCAGGATCGGGACGGGCTGCAACCGCCGGGCCGGTCATCATGGAATCCGCTGCACTGAAGTCGCATTCTCCCTGAGACAGCTGCCGATCGTGATCGCTCCCTGGCCGCCGGCCCTGTGCCCCCGTGGTTGCAGCAGCGTCTGCTGGCCGCGGGAGGGTCCGTGGACTTCCGCACCTACATGGAGTGGGTGCTCCACGATCCAGCGTGGGGGGCCTACGGCAGCGGTCAGCTGCGGGTAGGGCCGGACGGCGATTTCGCCACCTCTCCCTCGCTCGGCCCTGAGTTCTCGGCGTTGCTCGCCCCGCAGATCGCCCAGTGGCTGGGGCAGCAGCCGGCCGAGGCACCACTGGCACTTGTGGAGACAGGCCCAGGTGAAGGCACGCTGGCCCTGCAGCTGGCCACCGCCCTGGCTTCAGGCTGGCCCGAGCTGGCAGCACGCACAACGCTGTTCCTGGTGGAGCCCAATGGCGGCATGGCGGCGCGGCAGCGCCAGTTGCTGGCCGGCTGCCCACTTCCCTGTCGCTGGCTGAGTTTCCCTGAGCTGGCCGCCGCACCTGTGCGCGGGGTGCTCCTGGCCCATGAGGTGCTGGATGCCCTTGCGGTGGAGCGGATCATGTGGGACGGCACTCTCTGGCGCCGCCAGGCGGTGGTTCTGCACGAGGGAACGGATGGCCAACCCTCGCTGCGACTGGAGCCCGGCGAGACTCTGGAGCCAACGGCCCTGACCCCACTGGAGCCCCTGGGGTTATGGCCACCGAACCCGCAGCGCCCGGCGGGATTCACCACCGAGCTACACCCCGGGCTGGCACCCTGGCTGATGGAGGCCGCCGCCGCTCTCGCGGCCGGCCAGCTGCTCGTGATCGATTACGCCCTTGAGGCGTGGCGCTACTACGCCCCACAGCGCTGCAACGGCACCCTGATGGCCTATCGCCAGCAGAGGGCCACGGATGATCCGCTGCTCGATCCCGGCCAGTGGGATCTCACCGCCCACCTCTGCCTCGAGTCCCTGCAGAGCGCCGCCGCCGCCGCCGGCTGGCACTGGATCGGACAACGACGCCAAGGGGAGGCTCTGCTTGCCCTGGGGCTGGCCCAGCGCCTGCATGACCTGCAGCGCGTCCATGGCGCCGATCTGCCGGATCTCCTCAGTCGCCGTGAGGCACTGCTTCGCCTCGTGGACCCCACCACCCTGGGTGACTTCCGCTGGGTGGCCATGGCCACCGGTGCTGCGAAGCCTTCCGAAGCCTCCGAGCCACCATCGTTCCTGCAGGATCCGCCGCTGGGCTGAGGCCAGCGCCAGGCGGATCAGCCAAGCTTCGCCAGCACCTGCCCGATCGTTGCCGCCTCGACATCATCCCGGAGGATCACTGTGCCGATCGCCGTCGGCAGCACGAAGCGGACCCGGCCATCGCGCACCTTCTTATCGGCCTGCAGGGCGGTCAGCACCGCCTCAGGATCAAGATCGGGCCAGCGCACCGGCAACCCGGCCGACTCGATCAGGGCACGCTGCCTGGCCTGGGACTCGGCATCCCAGAGGCCCATCGCCAGCGAGAGCTCCCCGGCGGCAACCATGCCGATCGCCACCGCTTCGCCGTGGAGATAGGTGCCGTACCCGGACAGGGTCTCCACCACATGGCCGAGCGTGTGCCCGTAGTTGAGGATTGCCCGCAGACCTCCCTCGAGCTCATCGGCAGCGAC
>CAIXOZ010000208.1 GCA_903921295.1 uncultured cyanobacterium
AAAGCCTGCTCAACCTGCTGGCCCAGGCCGCGAAGGATGCCGGAGACAGCACGGAGGCGGGCGAGGAGCCCAGCGCCGAGCACGGTCCCTGGCGCCTGGGCCTCGACATGCCCCGTTACATCCCCTTCCTGCGCTATAGCCGTCGCCGGGATCTGCGTGAACAGGTCTACCGGGCCCATGTCAGCCGCGCCAGTGACGGAGACCTGGACAATCGCCCCCTGCTGGAGCGGATTCTCACCCTCAAGCACGAGCAGGCCCGGCGCCTCGGCTTCCACCACTGGGCCGATCTCAGCCTCGCCAGCAAGATGGCCGACTCTGTGGATGCCGTGGAACAGCTCCTGGAGGAGCTGCGGGCGGCCGCCTATCCGATCGCCCAGGCTGAACTCGAGAGCCTGCGCGCCTTCGCGGCGAGCGAGGAAGGCCCTGACGCCGCCGATCTCCAGCCCTGGGATGTGAGTGTCTGGGCCGATCGCCTGCGCAAGCGCGATTTCGATCTCGACAGCGAAGCGCTCCGGCCCTGGTTCCCCCTGGAGCAGGTGCTTGAAGGCCTGTTCAGCCTCTGCAACCGCCTGTTCGGGATCCGCATCGAAGCCGCTGATGCCAAAGCACCGCGCTGGCACGCGGACGTGCGGTACTTCGAGGTCATGGCCGAGGGGAGCGACCAACCGATTGCCGCCTTCTACCTCGACCCCTTCAGCCGTCCCGGCAGCAAGCGCGGCGGAGCCTGGATGGATGAATGCCTGACCCGCTCCCGACGCCCGGATGGGTCGGCGGTGCTGCCGGTGGCTTACCTGGTCTGCAACCAGAGCCCCCCGGTGGGCGACATCCCCAGCCTGATGACCTTCGAAGAGGTGGAAACCCTCTTCCATGAATTCGGCCATGGCCTCCAGCACATGCTGACCACGATCGACCGCCCCCAGGCTGCAGGGATCAACAACGTGGAATGGGATGCGGTGGAGCTGCCCAGCCAGTTCATGGAGAACTGGTGTTATGACCGCCAGACCCTGATGGGGATGGCGCGCCACTGGCAGACCGGCACACCGCTCCCGGAAGCGGACTACCGCAAACTTCTGGCCACCCGCACCTTCCTGGCGGCCTCCGCCACCCTGCGTCAGGTGCATCTGGCCCTGACCGACCTGCGACTGCACAGCCGCTGGACCCCAGGCACGGACCAGAGTCCGGAGGACATCCGACGGGATGTGGCTCAGACCACCACCGTGCTGGAGCCGATCCCCGAGGATGCCCTGCTCTGCTCCTTCAGCCACATCTTCGCCGGCGGCTATTCGGCGGGCTACTACTCCTACAAATGGGCCGAGGTGCTGAGCGCCGATGCGTTCAGCGCCTTTGAAGAGGCCGGTCTTGATCAGGAGGAGGAGATCAGGACGATCGGACGCCGCTTCCGCGACACCGTGCTCAGCCTCGGCGGAAGCCTTGCTCCGGCTGAGGTGTTCGCCGCATTCCGCGGCCGAGAGCCCTCCACCGCCGCCTTGATCCGCCACTCCGGTCTGGCCGTGGCCTGAGCCTCCGGCGCCGATCAGCCGGGGCGCAACAGCTCCTGGCTGATCGGCGCCAGGGCCGCGGGATGGGTGATCAGATGCCTGTGATCCCGGACCGGCAAGCGGATCGCTGCTCCCACCGGCAGCACACCGCGCCAGGAGGGAATGATCATCGAGTCGAGCAGACACCAATAACTGAGGGCTTCGACCCCAGCGAGCCCGCTGAGATCCCCATTGAGGCGGCGCAGCAGTCCACTGCCGATCTTCATATCGGCGATCCCCGTCAGCAGGGGCCGGGGCCAGGGCTGGGCCACCAGGGTGCCGCGCTGGGGACTGCCGACACTGATCAGCCGCCGCACCCGGCCCTGACCACCGCCAAGCTGGAGCCAGGTGCGGGCGATCACACCACCCATCGAGAAGCCGAGCAGATCGATCGGCTGCCGGCGGCCATAGCGGCCCTCGATTTGTTCACCCAGCCGTTCCGCCAGCCGCTCCAGACCGATCGCCCCCAACCGGTGCGGCAGATGGGGAACGAGGGGCTCACCGCGGCCGTCATCCAGCCAGGCGAGCAGTCGGCGGAACAGGCGCGGGTCATCCCAGAGACCATGCACCAGCACCAGCGGCACCGGCTGGCTCACGGCCAGTGCCGGCGCCGCCGCACACCGACGGTGCCGTCGAAGCCGGGAACCGGCGCGGAGCACTTCCGCAGCTCCAATCGGGTCGGCACCGGCCCGTGCAGTTGCTCAAGCCGATCAAGGATGCACTCGCTGTAATGCTCGAGCGTGAGGCAACGCAGCTCAGCTGCCTGCTGCTGCAGGGCCTGGATCGCCCGGCTGTAATCGAGGCTTAGGGCAAGATCATCGCTGCGACCGGAGGG
>CAIXOZ010000209.1 GCA_903921295.1 uncultured cyanobacterium
ACGAAGCGGCGGATGTTGGCGTACACCAACCGGCCCTCCTCCACCGCATTGACGATCGTGGCGAAGTTGTCATCGAGCAACACCATGTCGGCCGCTTCCTTGCTCACCTCGGTGCCGGTGATGCCCATCGCCACACCGATGTGGGCCTGCTTCAGGGCCGGCGCGTCGTTGACGCCATCACCGGTCATCGCCACCACCTGCCCGTTGGCCTGAAGCGCCTTGACAATCCGCAGCTTCTGGTCGGGTGCCACCCGGGCATAGACGTTGCAATGGGCCACCGCCTCACGCAGGGCCAGATCATCCATCGCCTCCAGTTCGCGGCCGAGGATCACCTCGCCAGCCTCGTCGGTGAGGCCGATGGCGCTGCCGATCGCCCTGGCCGTGAGCGGATGGTCGCCGGTGATCATCACCGGCCGGATGCCGGCCTGGCGGCAGGTGGCCACCGCCGCAGCCACCTCCGGACGGGCCGGATCAAGCTGGGCCATCAGACCGAGCAGAACCTGGCCTTCGAGCTCCTGATCGGGGCTGGCGTGATGGGGCGCGCAGGCGAAGGCCAGCACGCGCAGGCCGGAGGCCGCCAGCTCTCGCGCCTGCTCGAGCCACCACTGCCGCTGGGGCTCCGCCATCGCCACCACGCCGGCGCCATCGATCCAGCGGTCACAGAGGCCCACGATCACCTCAGGGGCGCCCTTGCTGATCAACAGTCGAGAAGAGCCGGATGCACTCCCCATCAGCGGAGCCTGCAGGGTCCCGCTCGGATCCTCGATCCACACCGCCATCAGCTGGCGCTCCGAGCTGAACGGGATCTCGGCGGCGCGACGGAAGTGGCTGCGCAACTCGAAGTCATCGATGCCGGCCTTGAGGGCCACCACCGAGAGCGCCCCCTCCGTCGGATCACCGAGCACCTCCCAGGAGCCATCGGCAAGCTGGCGATGCTCCGCATCACTGCAGAGCACTCCGGCCTGAAGCAGAAGGGTGCGGGCTCCTGCAACGCTGCCGCTGCTGCACGCCATCGGGGGCACCATGGCCGAAGCCGTGAGGGTGCCCTCGGGGTCGTAGCCCTGACCCGTGACCGCGATCCGTTCGGTGCCAACCCGCAGCTCCTGCACCACCTGACGGTTCTGGGTGAGGGTGCCGGTCTTGTCCGAACAGATCACCGTCACCGAACCGAGCCCCTCCACCGCCGGCAGGCGGCGGATCAGGGCGGCTCGCTTCACCATCCGCTGGGTGCCGATCGCCAGGGTGACGGTGATCACCGCCGGCAACCCCTCAGGCACGATCGCCACCGCCATCGACAGCGACACCTCGAGCAGATTGAGGGGGTCCTGCCCGAAGATCAGACCCAGCACCACCACCACAGCCACCAGAGCCAGGGCGCTACCCACCAGCACCTTGGCCAGGCCGTCGAGACGCTCCTGCAGGGGCGTGCTTTCACCGCCGGCGTTGCTGATCAGTTCGGCGATCTGCCCCAGTTCGGTGGCCATGCCGGTGGCGGTGACCAGGGCGACACCCCGACCACGGACCACTTCCGTGCCCTGAAACAGACAGTTCTGGCGTTCGAGCAGCGGTGTGTCCTGCTCGAGCACAAGATCGGCGCTCTTGAACACCGCATCGGCCTCGCCGGTGAGGGAGGCTTCGCGCACGCCGAGATCGGCCACTTCCAGCAGCCGGGCATCGGCCGGCACCTTGTCGCCGGCCTCGAGCCGGATCAGATCCCCCGGCACGAGCTCCTCGCTGCTGACGCGCTGCCACTGACCGCTGCGACGCACCTGAACCAGCGGCTGGGCCAGATCGCGCAGAGCCAACAACGCCTGCTGCGCCTTGCTCTCCTGCAGGTAGCCCAGCAGGCCGTTGAGGCCGACGATCACCAGAATCGCGATCGCATCCTTGGGAAAAGCGGAGCGCGCCATCGCCACGGCCGCCGAGACGGCCGCCACCGCGAGGAGCATCAGCAACATCACGTTGCTGAATTGATCCCAGAGGATCTCCAGGCTGCTGCGACCGGAAGCCAGTTCGAGCCGGTTGGGGCCAAAACGGATCAGGCGCTCACCCGCTGCCTGTTCACTGAAGCCCTCACCTGCCTGCCCCAGAGCCTCAAGGCACTGCGAGACAGGCATGGCATGCCAGTTCTGGCGCGGCATGGGGGCTTCAGAATCGGCGCTGGGCGTGACGCGGACCACGGACGGGAAAGTCTGGGATGGCCCGAACCCTAAGCGGCATCACGATGAGGCGACGCCCCCCCCAAGTGGCCGGCCGGGGCTGAAGCCGATCACTCCTCCTCGTCTGCCGCGCCGACGGGAACCAGACGAATCACCTTGCGGCCGAGCTTGATCTCGAATTCATCGCCTGGATTGAGATCAAGCAAAGCGGTATAGGCCTTGCCCACCAGCAGATTGCCATTGCCCTGCACCGTGGCGGTATAGCTGAGGCGACGGCCACCCTTGCCGACACCCTTACCACCACCATCGCCGAGACTGATGCCCTTGGCCTCAAGCAGAGCCTCGTAGAAAGCGGTGAAGTTCAGGCGCTCGGCCCCGTCTTTTCTGGTACTGACATAGCCACAGGAGCGCACAAGCTCAGACTTCGAGACATCGCCCAGTTCTTTGACTTTGACCAGGAGGTCGGAGCCCGTCAGCACGAGATTCTTAGAAGAATGCTCAAGAATGTTACCCGAACCGCCTCAGCGGACCGGGGGACAGCGACCACAGCCACCGGGCCGCTGCACGTCACCCCCAGCCCCATCTGGCCAGGCCGTCTCCCCTGGGTCGCCGGCGCTGACATGCCGCTGGATCGCCGCTCTGTCACGGAGGCCGCGCCAGCCCCCATCTGACTGGGATGATGGCCGAGGTTTCACCTCTGCACTGATGTACACCGACTGGACCGCCGTGATCCTGCTGCTGCTGACCGCAGCACCGCTGGCCGTCGTCGTGGCCACGGCCGCCTTCTTCATCTGGCGCCAGAAGAAGCTGAAAGGCTGAAACCTCAGCCCTCAGACGCCGGCGCGCCCCGTTTCAGACGCGCCGGCCCACACCCGCCGGATCAACCGACCGTCCGGAGCATCAACCGACCATCCGGTGGACAACCGAGCGGCCCGGGCGCTCCTTCGCCTGCCGCGGACTCAGGGTCGGCGCAGTGGCGCCGGAGCGATCCTGTCGACCAGAACCTCCGCCTGCCGTGAAGACTGCGACGAAGGCAACGGGGACGCCAGGGGAGTGGAGAGCGGAGCCGAGAGCGGCGTGGAGTGCTGGGAAGAGAAACGGGGCTTCACCCCCTGCCCCAGGCAATCCAGGCAGGTGCGGAAGCTGTCGTCGTTGATCCGCAGCCTGCCACTGCCCCCGCAACGGAGACAGACGGCAGCGGCAGCGAATGGCTGCGCCGGCGGCTCGGGCGCGAGCCGAGGCGGGCCGGCACCCTGGGCCGGTTCGGCGGACAGGGAGGACAGAGAAACCTGGGCCATACGCGTCCTCGCGATCGTGTTTCGCCAGTGTGGTCCGCTTTCAGCCCCCTGATCCCGAAAGATTGATTAAGGATTTTGGGCCTTTGTCGTCATGGCGACAGCATCCGTGCGCCCTTGATCGAGGCAGGCGTAGAAGCGGGCAAGATCCAGCGACTGCAACAGCTCCTGGGCGCTGAGGCTCTGGCCCGGCGGCACCAGCGCCAGGCTGGCGGCCAGTCGGCCGATCTCCCGGGCCGCAGCAGATGGATCGCGATCGCCCGAACCGCCCTGCCAGGCATCGGCAGCGTCCGTTCCACCGGCATGGCGCTTGGCCAGCCGCTGACCATCGGCATGACACCAGAGCGGCACATGGCAGTAGTGCGGGGGCGCCGCCGCCAGGCTGGCCATCAACGCCACCTGGGCCGCCGTGGATCCAGCCAGATCCTCTCCCCGCAGCACGGTGGAAATGCCGAGCCAGAGCTCATCAACGGCGGTGGCCAGGTGATACGCAAGGAAACCATCGGCTCGGCGCACCACCACATCACCGCCGGTGGCATCGCTGTGGCGATGGTCAGGGGTCAGGGTCTCCTGCCAGGTCAATGACCCCACCGGTCTGCGCAGACGCCAGCTGGGCAGACGCCCCGCCTGCGTTCCCCAGGCCGGCACAAGGTCGCGGCAGGTCCCTGGATAAGCCGCTGGGGCGCCATGGGGCGCCGAGAGGTCAGCCAGCATCCGACGACTGCAACGGCACGGATAGAGCCAACCGCCCCGGCGCAGCGCTGAAAGAACGCTGCCGTAGAGCCCCCGCCGCTCGCTCTGGCGGATCACCGGTCCATCCCAGTGCAGACCAAGCCAGCGCAGCTCGGCCATGATCAAAGCTTCGGCCCCAGGCCGGTTGCGGGGCGTGTCGAGATCGTCGATCCGCAGCAGCCACTCACCACCCTGCAGTCGGACCTCCAACCAGCTCAACAAAGCCGTGCGTCGGTTGCCGCGATGCATCACGCCCGTGGGCGAAGGGGCAAACCGCCCCCGAATGGAACGGCCGCGTTGATCGAGAGCCAGGGCCAGACTCCGTTGCAGATGGCGGGGCAGAAGCTCCACAGCAGCCTGCCGTTCCTGAGCCACACCTTCTGGCCGAATCTGAGCAGAAGTCTGCCGCTGCTGCGGGGAAACCACGGGAGCCGATCAAACGGCTGAGGCGACTCCTCGGAGCGCCTCAGCCGTTTGGCCTACCTCCACTGAGGACGGGCGGGTCAACCCTGGACCTTGTCCTTGAACTGCTTTCCGGCGGTGAAGGCAGGCACGCGCTTGGCAGCGATGTCAATCTTCTCACCCGTCTTGGGGTTGAGACCCTGGCGGGCGGAACGATCGCGTGGCTCGAAGGAACCAAAGCCGAGGATCGAGACCTTCTTGCCATCGACCACGGAATCCACAATGGTTTCGATGGTGGCATCGATCACCTGGGAGACCTCGCTCTTCGGGAGATCGAGGCGAGCGGCGACCAGATTAACGAGATCAGCTTTGTTCATTGGGGACGGAAACTCGGGAGCGGCGGATCGCGGGCGGAGTCGGGAGGAGCCTGACCGCCGTTGGGCTTGAGCGGGCCAATGGTAAGGGGATTGGCCGCAGTCGCAACCGTGGATTGTGGTTTCAGCAACGGAATTGGCCGGTAAAGGCGGAAAACCGTACGCCCGGATGCCTAGTCAGGACGGGCCACAGGAGCAACGGTTGTTAGAGCATCCAGGTCCAACCCCTCCAGCTGCTCACGGCCACGGGGGGCCAACGCCTCACCCCGCAGGGCGCCCAGGCCGGCGCCGCTGGCCAGCCACTGGGGCGCCCCATGGGGCAGCCAGCCCCTCAGGGAGGCCAGGCTGTGCAGCTGCCGCGGCCAGTGGAAGGTGAGCGCCGTGCGCAGGGGAGCAAGCGTCTGCGGCGCCACCGGCACCAGCAGGCGACCGCAGAACAGCACATCCGCCGCTTCAGCCCAGACCACACAGGCGCCTGGGCTCGTGCCGGGAGTCCAGCGCAGACGCACACCGGCGAGGGGCTCCGCCTCCTCGACAAAGGCCTCCAGTCGCTCCACGCCCGGCAGCAGATAAGCCTCCTGCTCCTGCACCAGCACCCTCCAGCCGAACTGCTCCTGCCAACGGCGGCAACGGCCGTGCCCATGCCGGCCCGTGAGCAGCTGCCAGGCCGGGGTGTGCTCGCGCAGAAAACGGGCGTTGGCTTCGGTCAGCGCTGGCGTGTCGATCAGCACCGTGCCGGCCTCGGTCTGAAGCAGCCAGGAACTACCGCCGGCGCTCTCGCGACTGGGAGCGAACAGCCAGAGGTCCGGATGCACCGACTTCGGGGGGCGGCCGGCCTCCAGGGAGGGAGTCTCTGGCATGGCGTCCGATCGACGGACTTCCATTGAACCTGGACGCGGACCGGAGCGGAAAATCCACCTACGGTGAGGCTCGGAATGTCCGCTGCCGTGTCAGGGATCCATCTCGGCCAGCCCTGGCCCCTGGGGGCGACGCCCAACGCCAGGGGCGTCAACTTTTCTGTGGTGGCGCCCATGGCCACCCGGGTGGAGCTGTTGCTGTTCAGCCACGGGGAGGCCAGCGAGCCGAGCCGCGTGGTGGAGCTTGACCACCACCACTGCTCAGGCAGCCACTGGCATGTCGAAGTGGAGGGTCTTGGCATCGGCAGCTGTTACGGCTACCGGGTGTTCGGCCCCCTGCTGCCGGGTGGCCATGGCTTCAATCCCTCCAAGGTGCTGCTCGATCCGTGCGCCCGCGCCATCGCCGGCTGGGACAGCTACCAGCGGGGTGCCGCCGTCGGCGCCGCCCCGAACACGGCCTGCTGCCTGAAGGGGGTCGTCACGGATCGCGAACCGTTCGATTTCGTCGCAGCACCACGGCCCCGCCACAGCTGGCAGCAGACGGTGATCTACGAACTGCATGTGGGCGGTTTCAGCCGCGGCGAGGGATCACCGGTCAGCCCGGAGCTGCAGGGCACACTGCCGGGCCTGATCGAGACGATCCCCAGGCTGAAGGCGCTCGGGGTGACGACGATCGAACTGCTGCCGGTGATGGCCTTCGATCCCCATGACGCCCCCGTCGGGCGCGAGAACTACTGGGGCTACAGCCCGCTCAGCTGGATGGCGCCGCATCCGGCCTACATCGCCGGCTCCGATCCCCTGGCAGCACGGCAGCAGATGCGCCAGCTGGTGACGGCCTGCCATCAGGCCGGCCTGGAGGTGGTGCTGGATGTGGTCTACAACCACACCTGCGAAGGCAATCAGGGCGGACCGACCCTGAGCTGGCGTGGCTTCTGCGACCGCCTCTACTACCACCAGACCGCACGCGGCGACTATCTCGATGTCAGCGGCTGCGGTAATTCGATCGCCGCGAACCGGGGCCTGGTCCGGCGTCTGATTCTCGAATCCCTGCGCTGCTGGGCCATCGAACTGGGGGTCGATGGCTTCCGCTTCGACCTCGGCATCGCCCTGACCCGGGGGGAAGACCTCGCCCCGCTCGACCATCCGCCGCTGTTTGAAGCGATCGAAGCGGATCCTGCCCTCAGTGACATCAAGCTGATCAGCGAACCCTGGGACTGCGGTGGCCTCTACCGGCTCGCTGACTTCCCGGCCCGTCGGGTGGCCAGCTGGAACGGCCGCTTCCGCGATGACGTGCGCCGCTTCTGGAAAGGGGATGACCGCACCACCTGGACCCTGGCGCAACGGCTCTCCGGCAGCCCGGATCTGTTCGGTGGCCAGCCCGCGCCCCTGGGACGCTGCATCAACTTCCTCACCGCCCACGACGGTTTCACCCTGGCGGATCTGGTGCAGTACAACGGCAAGCACAACCTGGCCAACGGCGAGGACGACCGCGACGGCGACAACCACAACAACAGCTGGAACCACGGCGTTGAGGGGCCGAGCAGCGATCCGCAGATCCAGGCCCTGCGTCGGCGCCAGCTTCGCAACCTGCTCAGCACCCTGCTGTTGGCGCCGGGAGTGCCGATGCTGCTGATGGGAGATGAGGTACGACGCAGCCAGGGCGGCAACAACAATTCCTGGTGCCAGGACAATCCCCTGGGCTGGATGCATTGGCAACCGGATGCAGAGGACCAGGCCATGAACGTGTTCGTTCAGCGCTTGCTGGCCCTCCGCCGCCGGCTGCAGCACCTGTTCAATCCCGAGACCCCCCATACCGAAGGGCCGAAGCCCCGGGGACTGGAGCCGGGCCAGATCAGTCGCCACTGGCATGGGGTGGACCTGGAACACCCCGACTGGGCCAGCTGGTCGCACACCCTGGCCTGGTCGCTGCGTCATCCCCAGCACGGAGCCCTGATCTGGTGCGGGATGAACGCTTATCACCAACCGATCACCTTTGAGGTGCCCCGTCTCAGCCACGGCTGGCTGCGCTGCATCGATACCGCCCTGCCGGATGACGCCGATCTGCCGAGCGAGCCCGGGCCCTGGCAGGGGATCGAACGTGAGCTCGAGGGCCGCAGCCTGGTGCTGCTGGTGCAGCCGTTTCTGCTGGAAGGGGCCAGCCTCTGAAGAGGCGGACCTGGCCGCAGTGTTCACGGCCATCGGCCAGTCGTCAGGTCAGGGGGCTCACGGCTGCAGCCAGAGGGCCGGCCTCAGACCGTTGGGCAGATAAAGCGGATGGGCCGGATGGCCGCGCTGCGTCAGCCTGAGGTGGTGCAGCGGGGACAGCAGCCGTCGCACCGCCTGCTCGCGCTGCAGGTGATCGCCATGGTTGCCCCAGGCCGCCACGATCACGGCCGCCCGTGGTGCCAGGGCGAGAAGCCAGTGGTCGTTGGCAGGCCCCACCGGATCCGGCACCGCCTTCAACGTCGCCACCCTGGTGGCACGGAAGGCAAACAGGTTGACCATGCAGAGAGCGTCATGGCCCCAGGCCTGGGCGAAACGGATGCAGCGGCGGCTCGTCGGATCATCGCCATGGGCATCGGCGGTGCTCGGATTCAGACCGATCACCATCGCGGTCGTGCCCGGCCCCCAGCGTCGCCAGAGCGCATAGCGGTAGTGACCGCAGGCGCTGACGATGGCACTGCGATGGGGGCTCAGTCTGACGCTGGCAGACTCCCCATGGGTCAGAACCCGGCCGCCCCCCTCCAGCGGGCCTGAACCATCCGGGATCGCCAGGACGGCGTGGCAGGCTGGCGGCCAGACCTTCCAGGCCTGGTCGGGATCCGAGGGGATGAGCGCCATGGCCGCAAGGTAATGGCAGCCAGGTCATGGCGGCCAGGGCCTGAACCATGCCTGATCGGACGCTGTCAGTGCCCTGGGCCTGAGGGACCAGGATCGATTCCTCGGCCTCGCCGTGTGGTCTGTCGCGCAGGCCAGCCCGGGCCATGACGGGTGCCCACGTCGCACCAACGGTGTGCATCCACACATCCGCCAGCGGTGGTTGGCGGGTTCAGTGGATGGGCCGCTGAGCCTGTTGCGCGTGTTGCCTGATCCTGCTGTGGCGCTGATGGACCGGGCGGAGGCCGCCGTGCGCCTCACCCACCGGCGTGGCCTGGACCTGCTTCGGCATCCGGCGCTGAACAAAGGCACGGCCTTCAGTACCCAGGAACGGCGAAGCTTCGGCCTCGAGGGACTGCTGCCGGCAGGGGTGGAGAGCCTTGAGCAGCAGGTGGAGCGCTGCTGGCAGGCCTTTCAGGCCCTGGAGGATCCCCTCGAGCGCTTTCAGCAACTCGAAGCGATCCGGCGCAGCAACCTGGTGCTGTTCCATCGCTTTCTTGCGACGCACCTGCAGGCGGTCCTGCCGATCGTGTACACCCCGACCGTGGGCGCGGCGATCCAGAGCTTCAGCCGCAGTTACCGCAGTCCGGTGGAGGGAATCTTCCTGAGCGCCCAGCAACGGGGACGACTGAGGCAGGTGCTGCGGGAGGCGATCGAAGCCCCCGTCGATCTGGTGCTCGTCACCGATTCCGAGGGTGTGCTCGGCCTGGGAGACCAGGGAGTCGGCGGTATCCACATCTGCCAGGGCAAGCTCGCCGTCTACACCCTCTGTGCCGGACTCGATCCCGAACGGATGCTGGCCGTGACCCTCGATGTGGGGACCAACCGCGACGCCCTGCTCGCCGATCCCCTCTACCCAGGACTGCGGCAACCAAGGTTGCGGGGCGAGGCCTATCTGGAGTTCGTGGATGAATTCGTGGACGCCGTGGCGGCCGAATGTCCTGGGGCCTGTCTGCACTGGGAGGACTTCGGCACCGGTAAGGCCAGAACACTGCTGGAGCGCCACCGCTGGCACCTGCCCAGTTTCAATGACGACATCCAGGGCACCAGCGGTGTTGCCAGTGCCGCCGTGCTGGCGGCCTGTCGCGGCCTGGGGCAGCGCCTGCGCGATCAGCGCATCGTGATCTTCGGCGCCGGCACCGCCGGTTGTGGCATCGCCGAGGGCCTGATCCGCCTGCTCCAGGCCGAAGGCCTCAGCGCCGCAGAAGCGCGGGACCGCCTCTGGGCGATCGATCGCCAGGGGCTGCTGCTGCGCTCGATGGTCGATCTACCGCCGCTGGCCGCCTCCCTGGCGCGGGACTCCGCCGAGCTGGCCTCCTGGCCGCAGGGCCTGGAGCCGTCACCTGGGCTGGAGACCGTGGTGAAGCAGATCCGACCGACGGTGTTGATCGGTACCTCCACCGTGGGCGGCGCCTTCAGCGAACCGATCGTCCGCGCCATGGCCGGCACCTGTGCGCGACCGGTGATCCTGCCCCTGTCCAATCCGACAGCCCTGGCGGAGGCCACCCCCAGCGACCTGCTGCGCTGGAGCGACGGTCGGGCGCTGGTGGCCACCGGCAGCCCCTTCGGGGCTGTGGAGGGGCGCACGATCGGTCAGTGCAACAACTGCTTCCTGTTTCCGGGCCTCGGCCTGGCGGCCGTGGCGATGGGACTGACGGCGATCACCGACGCCATGATCGACGCGGGTCTGCAGGCACTCGCGGATCACATCCCGGCCAGCCGCGATCCAGAGGCCGCCCTGATGCCCGGGCTTGAGGAGGCACCGATCGTCGCCAGAGCCGTGGCCGCCGCCGTTGCCCGCCAGGGCCTGCGCGATGGCGCCACGACCCGGATCGTGGCCGAGGAGGAGGTCGAGACCCTGCTGGATCAGATGCGTTGGACCCCGAGCTATCGCCCCCTCAGAGCCGCGCCGACCGCAAACGCAGGAACGACTCCAGGGATGGAACAACCAGCCCCCAACAAGCGCTGATGGAAACAGCGACGAAGCAAAAACTCTGGAAAAAACAGAGCGGGC
>CAIXOZ010000210.1 GCA_903921295.1 uncultured cyanobacterium
ACACCTGATCGAGGCTGAGGGCGCCGGAGGCGGTACTGAGCGGACTCCAGTGCCCGTAGTCCTCGAGGGGCCCGCGGCAGAAGGCCTCGGTGCCGCTGCCCACGGCCCGGCGCATGGCGCCGTAGCGGGTGATCGCCGTCTGGGCGCGGGTCAGCAGGGCGCTCTGCTGGTCGGGTTCGACCAGGAAGGTACCCAGATTCACCGGTCGCCCATCGTCGCCCTGGAGCAGGCCACAGGCCTGGAGATGGGTGAGGGCTTCCAGGCACTTGGCGCCGGTGCCGCCGACGCCGATCGCGAACAGATTCATCTCAACGACCCCCTTTGAGGCTCACGGCACCAGGCACCACCAGCCGGAAGCTCCGCGGTGAGGCCAGCAGGGTGGGCAGCCAGAACAGCAGCGCCACATCCAGAACGATCATCAGCAGCATCACCATCCAGCCGGCGATCGGGATCGGGAAGGCCGCCAGGCCCTGCAGCAGCCACTGGAGGATGAAGAAGAACAGTTGGCAGAGCCAGCCGAACAGCACCAGGATCACGGCCGCGATCCACCACATCGCCCGCATCGCCCGCACCTGGGAGGAGCTGCTGGTGCGGGAGCTGAAGGTGATGAAATACCAGACCAGCAGAGCGCTGATGCAGCCTGCCCAGAAGACGGTGAAGCCCGGGTTGCTTCCTTTCTGCAGAAAGACCTGCAGGATCATGCCCGGCCCCACCAGCAGGGTGGGGAAGGCTTTTTCGAAGATGTAGGGCTGGCCGAGGAAGATCCACAGAACACCGATCAACACGGCGATCAGAAGTGAGACCCATTCGTTGCTGCGCATGACTCGGGCGTGGGATCAGAAGAGAGAGCGATCGGGGATTCCGGGAACGGTGGCTCAGGTGAGGGTCGGGGCAGTCCCGGTTGTGGCGTCTTATCGGCGTGCTGGGCCATGGCGGCACCGGCCGGATGGCGTCATGGCTCGTCCCCCTCATCGTTGTCCTCCCGGGCCTGCCGGATCTGCTGCACCACCAGCCCTCCCAGCAGGGTCAGCACCAGCAGCCCCAGCAGCACCGCCACGACCGCGCCGCCCTGTCCCTGCGGACTGGCCCCTTCGCCGCGGCTGATGGCCAGGCAGAACACCGCCGCCGGCGGGGCGTTCGCAGGGCTGAGGGCCTGCCCCAGCTTGGTCATCGCCAGCAGCAGACCATCGGTCTGATCGCGGGCCTGGGGTGATTGGGCGTTGCTGCGGTTCCAGAGCAGCCACCATTCCTGGGGCAGCGAACCTGCCGGCACCGTCAGCCGCAGGGCGGAGGCGGTGACGCTGGGGTCGATCCGCAGCTCGGCGGTGAGGGTGCTGCCGGACACCTCGACCGCCTGCAGGCTGATCCCGCTGCTGATCGCGGCCGTGGCCTCCAGCGGGCTGAGGGTCACCAGTCCGGCAGGGGCGGCGGTGCCGCGGCCCGGCATCACGTCGGCGGAGCTGATGCGCACACCCCGGTTGCCCGGCAGCAGTTTCAGCAGCTGCACATCGGCATGGCTGCCGGGTTCGTAGGTGGTGGCGCCCACCGCCACCGGCACCCCGATGTTGACGCTGCTCGGGGGATCCCCCTGACTGGAGCGGGCCAGCAGGGTCGCCTCGCCAGGCTCGCCGAGCAGGGAAATCTGCAGATCCTGGGTCGGGACCCCCCGCAGGGAGAGGTTCTCGCGCACGGCCTCCAGCAGTTGACGCACCCGGGCGGCGTCCCCGCTGGCCAGCAGGTAGAGCGGCCGCCTGGCGCGGCCGGTATGGATCGTGCTGCCCTGGCTGTCGTAGATCGTGCCGTTGAAGGGCAGCTTCACCCCCAGCACCCCGATCGCCGCCCCCTTGCCGATATCGGCTCGCACGGCGGTGACCAGGTCGTTGACGTCGTTGTCGTTGACCTCCAGATCGCTGAGCATCAGCCGGATCGGCAGCGTCCTCGGCTGGCCCGGCAGCGTCCAGAGGGTGTGCAGGCTGGAGCTCACCGGCGCAAAGCCCTCACAGCCACTGAAGAAGCAGCGGTTTCTGGCGACCTCCAGGCTCGGCAGGGGACTGGCGCTGCTGCCGCCGACGCGGAAGAGCTGGGGCCTGAGGCTCTGGGCGGTGATCGCCAGCTTCAGGGCCTGAAGCATGCTCAGCCATTCGCCGGAGCCGCTGCCGAGGAAGCCGAGCATCGAGCCGCTGCCATCGATGCCCACCAGGGCTTCGCCGCTGCTCGGCAGGGGGGGCACGCCAGGGGCCTGCCGGGCTGGGCCCGGCGCCGGCATCGACGCTGTCGGGGTTGTGGATCCCTGGGTGCCGTTCAGGCAGGACGACAGCGGAGCGCTGCTGCAACCGGCGAGTGCCAGCAGGGCCAGGGGGGCCAGGAGCCGCTGTCTGAGGATGCTGCCTGAGGGAATGATTCGACGTTGGCGGGTGTTGGCGCAGCATCGATTTGCGCCTCGAGCCACAGGAAACCGTGGGGCCGTCACACCAGCGTGCCGATAGGAGATTCGACTTTAAGCACGATCGCTGCTCCTCGCTAATCAGGCGTGCCTGCGACCAATCGCGTCGATGGTGATTGCCCTTGTTCAGCACCTAACCGGCCCTGGGTGGAATGCGGTGCGCTGGTTGTGGCGGATGCGCTTCTTCAGGCGTCAGTCGTCATCGCGGCTCCGCTGGATCACCACCACGCTGATCGCCGTCACCAGCAGCAGCACCACTCCGGCACCCAGCGCCACAGCCAGGGCGATGGCGCTGCTGGGGTCGGCGCTGCGTGGCGCCGCACCGGAGGGAGCCGGCGTGCCGCTCGGTTGGGTCGCGGTACCGGTGCAACGGCGCAGGTTGAGGTTGAGCAGCGATCCAAGGCCTGGCAGCATCAGCTCGGGCTGCCCCTGGGCATCGGCCACGATCGGCACGGTGTAGGCCACCTCCTGGCTGCCAGGCTGCAGCAGCAGCAGGCGATCGCGGTCCTCGCGCCAGTCGAAGGGAACGCTGGGTTCGGTGCCCGGGATCAGGGACATCAGGCCGGTGCCCTGGCCCGAGAGGCGGAGGATCAACGCCTCGCCGCCTGCGCTGGTGCTCGGCAGACACCAGTCGCCCGTGAGGCGTTGGCCGAGGAGCCAGGTGCCATCACAGCCACTGAGCAGGCCCAGGCTCAGGGCCGGTGCGATCAGGCGTTGCCAGAGCGGTCTGCCGGCTGACAGGAGAACGCAACGGTGGAGACGCGGTCGGCGTTTCGCTGCAGGTCTCCCCCGTTGGCGAACCGGTGCCGTCACTCCTCCTCGCTGGAGTGGCGGATCAAGGCCACCACCGATCCCGCCAGGGCGATCAGCACCAGGATCGAGACGAGCATCGCCACCACGATCCCGCCGGCATTCCCGGCGGGGGCCGGCGCCTGAGGCACAGGGACGGGGACAGGAACCTCGGGTGTCGGTGCGGGGGCGGTGCCCGAGGGGGTGATGGTGGTGCCGCTGCCGGGCTGGCCGACGAAACCCTCGGCATGGCCGCGGTTGAAGGCGGCGAGGCGCTCCTGGGGCAGGCCGTGGTGGTCCGGGTCATCCACGGCGTGATCACCCACGGAATGGAAGGTCTGCTGAGCTTCCTGCAGATCGCCCGGTTCAAGCAATCCTTTCGCTTCCGCATAACGCGCGAAGGCACCGGCGAAGCGGTCGGCGTCCAGTTCGCCGGTCTTGCCCTCGTGGTGTTGGCCGGTCTGCATCAGGTAGGCGTGGCCGAATTCATGGCTGACGATCGAGAGGGCGCCGAAATCGCCGTACTCACGACTTTTCTGATCTCCTAATCCCATCTCCAGGTAGATGGTGTTGTCGCCGGGGCAATAGGCGGGGCCACTGATCCCGGTCTCGGTGGAGTTGGTGCAGATCTTGCTGTAACTGGTGCCGCGATAGAGAAACAGCCGTGGTGGTTGCACCGCGGAGCCGCCGGGGAGGGTCTTGATGAAGTCCTGCAGATGTTTCTCCACCTCCCAGGCGGTGTTCAGGTCCCAGCGTGCCGGGGCCGGGGCCTGCAGGGCCAGGCTGGTGGCCAGGGCGAGCAGTCCGGCCAGGCCGAGCCGGCGGTGGATCGTGCGGCTGCTTCGGCTCCGGGCTGGGGGTTGAGGGCGGCCGGTGGGCATCGCGGGCGTCATGCGGCCAGGAGCCTCTGGGGCCGGGGCTGGCGAATTGTGGCGATGGTAAAGCCCGTGAACGGATTCGCTCCAGGCGCAGCCCCTAGGATCCGCCGAACGAATGATCGGAATGATGGCGATTCTTGGTGAACCCAGCCGGGGCTCCGCCAGGCAACGGCTGTTTCAGAGAACATCGCCGGCCCTGCCGCCGCGATCCAGCCAGGGTGGTGCCAGCCAGGTCGCTCTGGTTCTGTTCGTGGTCGGTCTTCCAGCGCTGCTGGCCGTGGTCGCCATCGGCACCATGGTGATGTTCCGCTCCCGCCTGGCCCAGACGCCGCCGCCCTCGATCAGCCCCGGATTGCCCTCCTTCACCCCGCCGGTGGCGCCCCCCACAGCAGCGCCCACCAGCGATGGTCTGGATGAGGCCCGGGCCCGCGCTGTTGTCGAGGAATGGTTGCGGGTGAAGGCGAATGTGTTTGCGCCACCCTTTGATCAGGCCCAGCTCGATGCTGTGGTGTCGGCTGGACCGCTCTGGACCGATATCACCAGGGATGGCGGTTCGATTTCCTGGCTCCGCGATAACAACCGTTATTACACGTATCCCAGGATTGAGGTGACGGCGGTCACCGCATTCACGCCGTCGCCCGAACGCCCCAGTCTGATCGCAACCGTTTCTGAGGATCAGATTCTTCACGGGCCTGATGGCAATCAGGCCAAGAGCTCCAACGACCGCTATCTCTATACCTTCGCCAAGGAGGACGGCCGCTGGAAGATCTACGACTACAAGAAGCTCTGATCCTCACCGCATCCAGCCGTGTGCCGGTCGTGGGCTCGGCTCGTTCGGCGTCGGCTGGTCGCTGGGACCCGCTCCTCTGACCTTCTGGCCCACGGGTTGAGACGGCTCTCACCTTCTCCGCTTTGCCAATGCTGCTCCGTCGCTGTCTCGCCGCTCATGCTTCCGTTCCGCAATCGCTTCGGTCGGGCCCGCTGGACGCCGCTGCTGGGCTTGCTGTTGATCGCCGCCTGCGGCCGCCTGCCCTGGCAGCCCGAGCCGAAGCACACCCGCACGATGGATCCCGAGGCCCCTGCCGCCGACGCCCCGACCGAGCCGGCCCCGCCCCTGCCGTCGTTGGCAGACCATCCCAATCTGCGCCGCAATTCCGTACAGCTGGCGGGCTGTGCCCGCCGCCTCGGCCTGGACAAGCCGCTGCGGGAGCTGGCCGATGCCAGCAATTTCGGCAACCGTCTTCGCAAGGACGCCTGGGGCCGGGAGTTGCCCCATCGGCCGCAGCTGATCGTGCTGCACGAAACGGTGACCGCCCTGGACGGGACCCTGGCCCATTTCCAGCGTTACCACGCCAACGACGACGATCAATCGAGCTATCACCGGCTCGTGGGCATCGATGGCACCGTGATCGAGGTGGTGCCCGATGGGAAGCGGGCCTTTGGCGCCGGTCAGGCGGCCTTCGGTGATTTCATGCTGTATTCCAGGCCGGGCCGTTCTCCATCGGTGAACAATGTCGCCCTGCACATCAGCCTGGTGTCGCCGCCGGACGGTCGCGGCGATGGTGATGCCCACAGCGGTTACACCAGTGCCCAGTACAGGGCGCTGGCGGGACAGGTCCTCCTCTGGCAGGCCGCCTATGGCCTGCCCCTGGCGCGTCTCACCACGCATGAGGCGATCGATCGCAGCCGCACCCGCAGCGATCCCCGCTCCTTCAGCTGGGCCCATTTTCTCGAGGAGCACGACGCGGCCGCCAGGCTCTGCGGTTGGAAGAACCTCACCGCGCTGCTCTGAGGCCTGAGGCCCCTGGGTGGCAGTCGGGTGTTGAATCCTGTCGCCACCGCTACCGGTGGTGCCTTTCCCGGATCGCCACCCGCCGCTAGCGTGGTTGGAGTCGTCCCGATCCGATGACCCAGCTCCATGATCTGCGCCTGCGCTTGCTGGTGCAGCAGGAGAGCGAGCGGATCGCCGGCAGCCAGACCGATGAGCTGGATCTGTCGGTGGTTCAGGCCCGCTGCCTGTGCTGGTTGGCCCTGCTGGCCGAAGCCCATGAAGATCAGGCCGCCGATGCTGAGCGCCGCGGCGATGTCGAGCAGGCGATGGGGTGGTTCGCTGATTCGATGCGTCTGCGCGATGTGATTCACGTCGTCAGCACGATCGAAATCCCCCTGCCGGGTTCCTTCGATGAGGAGCTTGAGGGCGGAGATACCGATTCCCTGACGGCCTGATTCCTGGCTTTCGACCGCCAGCGTCGTTGCGATGCCATGATGGAGGTTGTCCAGCCCTGGGGAGCGCGGTGCCCGAAGAGCCCTGCCAA
>CAIXOZ010000211.1 GCA_903921295.1 uncultured cyanobacterium
CCCAGCGTGGCCAGCAACGACCCGGTTGTGATCACGGAACAGCTGGCGCAGCGGGGCATTGCCTTCGAGCGCTGGCCGGCCCGGGCCGACCTTGCCGACGACGCCACGCCCGACCAGATCCTCGCGGCCTACGCCCGGGAGATCGCCCGCGTGCAGGCCCGTGGAAGCTATCCCACGGTCGATGCGATCCGGATCACGCCAAACCATCCCGATCGGAAGGCGCTGCGCAGCAAGTTCCTGGCCGAGCACACCCATGGCGAAGACGAAGTTCGCTTCTTTGTTGAAGGTCAGGGCCTCTTCTGCCTGCACATCGGCGACGAAGTGTTGCAGGTGCTCTGCCAGACCAACGACTGGATCAGCGTTCCCGCCGGTACCCGGCACTGGTTTGACATGGGCAGCGCCCCGGCGTTCTGCGCGATCCGCTTCTTCGACAATCCCGCGGGCTGGGTGGCCCAGTTCACGGGGGATTCGATCGCCGATCGTTACCCGCTGCTTGCATGATCAAGGCCGACACCGCTCGCCACCCGCAGTAACTGAATCTCCCCGTTACGTCCATGGTTAACACTGAACATCATTCCAATGGGTTCTAGTGTTGAATCCGTTGAACCTCGCCGGGTGTTCATCCATCGCCTGAGTGGAGCCAGCAACCCTGATCCTGGCAGGCCTGTTCGCTACAGCCTGGTTGATGTGATTGCCAACTGGCTGGACTGCAACTGCTGGACACCTGCTGATTTCGCCTTGCTGACCCGGGGCTTCTGCCCGCCCTCAGGAGGCCTGCCGGCACGGGAGATTTCTGCCGTTCTCTCGGGGGCGCGTCCGGAGCTGATCCCCAGGCACTTCATGGCCTTTGCGGCAGTTGAGCGAGGCATCGCCGACCTCAGCCTGTCGACCACGATTGACGATCCCCTCACGGACCTCAACCTTCTGAGCTGCTTCACCAGCTCCCCCTGTCTGGATGATTCGGCCCGGAACGCCAGTTGGTGGTTTGCCCTGTACTGCGGTGAGCCGTGGGCCATGGACATGGTGAAGCCCCTGGAGGCGAAATCCAGCACCATCCTGCCCATGGTCAAGGAGCTGCCGCCGTTGCTGCGGAGCACCATCAGCAGCCACGGCCTCGACCCTGTCAGTTACATCCGGGACACAGCGCAGGCCCTGAACAGGCGTATCTCACTGGAGCCCAGCCGCTATGTGGACTGGATCCTGGAGTATTACATCCTTAACGAGAGGGAGCTGCGGCTGGCCCTTCCCTTCAGTCTCCTGGTTCTGGAAGAGTTCGGTCTGAGCTGCCATTCCCTGCATGGCATCAAGCGCCAGATCGAAGCCTCGGT
This sequence comes from uncultured cyanobacterium, assembly GCA_903921295.1. GTDB lineage: Bacteria > Cyanobacteriota > Cyanobacteriia > PCC-6307 > Cyanobiaceae > CAIXOZ01. Next base: position 1,329 of record CAIXOZ010000211.1, read on the forward strand.
CGGAAGCCGGCCCAGTCGCCTTACCCAGCACCCACACGTCCAGCCCCGCCCGCTGTCTGACCCGGATCTGATCCAGGCATCTGAGGAATCGCCACTTCAGGACAGGGCCGATGTCCCTGGCTCAACCCCGACCGAGTGGATCCGCACCTGATCGGCGCGGGCCAGGGTTCCGCTCAGGGCCTCGCGCTCCACCGCCGCCAGTGCGGCCAGGCGCTCCATCGTGGTGGCGCGCCCGAAGCGCTGCTCACACAGCACCCAGTAGAGGCCGAAGTGGCGGGCTTCGCTGGCCAGGAGATCCCCGTAGAGGGCCTGAAGCTCCGGGTCCGGACTATGGGAGGCGAGCAAGGCCATCCGTTCGTGGCTGCGCGCTTCGATCAGGCCGGCCACCAAAAAGGAATCCAGCATCCGCTCCGGCTCTCCCCGGCGCACCGCTGCGGCCAGTCGGGCTCCGTAGCCCGGGGCCTGCAGGGGGCGCAGGGGGGTGCCGCGTTGCTCCAGCAGGCGGAGCACCCGCTCGAAATGCTCCAGCTCCTCCCGCGCCAGGGGGCTCAGGGCCGCCGCCAGCTCCTGGTCCGCGGGGTAGCGGAACATCAGCTGCAGGGCCACCCCGGCCGCCTTGCGTTCGCAGTGGGCGTGGTCGATCAGGATCAGGTCCGGCCGGGCCAGGGCCTGATCCAGCCAGGTGCGGTCGCTGGCGGCCGTCAACCAGCGCACGCGGGGCACCGTCGAGGTGAGGATCATGGCCGCTGCCGGCGCAGCAGGGCCACCAGGCCGTCAAGGGCGAGGCGATAGCTGTCGGGACCGAAGCCGCCGATCACCGCCAGGGCCTTGTCGGCGAGACAGGAATGATGGCGGAAGGGTTCGCGGGCGTGCACATTGCTCAGGTGCAGCTCCACGTAGGGGATGGCCACGCCGAGCAGGGCGTCGCGCAGGGCGACGGACGTATGGGTGAGCGCGCCGGCATTGATCAGGATGCCGTCCACAACGCCATGGGCGGCATGGATCCGATCGACCAGCGCGCCCTCATGGTTGCTCTGGAAGGTCTCCAGGCTGACACCGAGCTTCCCCGCCTGGGCGTCGAGATCAGCGTCGATCTGCTCCAGCGACCGGGTGCCGTAAAGGCCGGGCTCCCTGAGCCCGAGCAGGTTCAGATTCGGGCCGTTGAG
>CAIXOZ010000212.1 GCA_903921295.1 uncultured cyanobacterium
CTCTCGGCCGTTCCTTCGAGCCTCTCGGTCACGTCCGCACAGGTGTTTCCTCGCAACGAAGCTGAGTATGCTGTCTACACACTGGAAGTGAGTTTGAGTGTCAACATGCCTCAGGATGGAGCGATCGCCAGCGTCCGCAACGGTGCTCGCACCCTTGCTGGAACTGCCCGCTGTGCGTGAGTTTCTCCTGAGCCAGCTGGAGGCCCTGCCATGACCACCGCCAGCAACGGCACCGTCTTCCTCGTGGGAGCCGGACCCGGTGATCCGGATCTGCTCACGGTCAAGGCGCAGCGTCTGCTGCAGCAGTGCGATGCCCTCGTCTACGACTCGCTGGTGCCCCAGGAGGTTCTCGCCTTGGTCCCGGAGGGTGCCGAGAAGCATTTCGTGGGCAAGCGGCGGGGCCACCATTCCGTGCCCCAACCCTCCACCAATGCGGTGCTGGTGGAACTGGCGGGCCGCCACAGCTGTGTGGTGCGGCTGAAAGGGGGCGATCCCTTTCTGTTCGGCCGCGGTGGTGAAGAGGCCGCCCACCTGGCCCGCCATGGCGTGCCCGTGCAGGTGGTGCCTGGGGTCACCGCGGGGATCGCCGCTCCGGCCTATCTGGGTATCCCGGTGACCCATCGTCGGGCCGGCAGTTCCGTCACCTTCGTGACCGGCCACGAAGAGATCGACAAGGGCCGTCCTGGCGTCAACTGGCGGGGACTGGCCTGCAGCAGTGATGGTCTGGTGATTTACATGGGCCTGCACAACCTGGCCCACATCTGCGAGGAACTGATGGCCGGCGGCCTGGCCGCCAGCACGGCCGCGGCCGCCGTTCAGCAGGGCACGGTGCGTGGCCAATCCTCTGTGATCAGCACCCTGGCGGAGCTGGACGCAGCCGTGCGCGAAGCCGGGCTGAACTCGCCGACGATCATCGTCATCGGCGAGGTGGTGAACCAGCGTGTGATCTCCTGCGCCCCAGAACCGGCGGACGTGGAGATGCCGATTCCGATCACGCTGGGCTGAGGGCGCGCTTGGGCTGCCAGGGTCGGGTCAGCGGCAGAGTCTTCAGACTCCAGCCGCGCCGGAGGGGCATCACCTGGGCCGCCAGCCAACGCTCATCCTCGAGCCGCAGGGTCTGGCGATCATTGGGATCGAGCCCGCTGTAGAGGAGCGCCGTGATCCGTTCCGGGTCGATCTCAAGCGCCGCCACCTCCTGCCAGAGCCGTTCGCTGCCTGCGCGATCGGCACGTCGGATCTGGGCATCAGCCAGCTGCTGAACGAGCAGCAGCACGAGGGCCTGCTGTTTGCGAGCCGTGAAAGGGTCGTGGCTGAAACCACCGCAGACCCTGATTCCGGAAGCGCTGATGCCGGAGCCGGCGTCAGCGCCATACGGCCGTTGGCCGCAGCGATCTGAAGAGTCGGACATGGGCCAGGGCCGATCCGATCGGCAACGAAGGTGTACCCAACGCTACCGATCCACGAACCACTTCAATCACTGGCCTGTGGAAAGGTTGATGAGGTAGTGACGCGAACGTTTTCAGGCCATGGAGTGCGGTTGATTGGCCCATCCCTCCGGCAAGCGACGCCGTCGCCTCCCATGTCTGCGCTCCCGATCCAGCAGCACGACCTCTCCGACCACGCAGCCGCAGCCAAGGCTGAAGGCCGCTCGCCGATGTTTGAGCTGATCCCCTACGAAAAGTTCCGCGACACCCCGGCGGTGCGGTTCTTCGATATCACCGTGGCCGACTCCAATGCCCGCGATCTGGTGATCCATGCCGGACCGGCGATCAGCCCACCCGATGAGGAAACCACCGGAGCCTGGCAGTTCTATCTGCACCCTCACCAGGAGGACAACCTGCTGGCGCTGCATGGGGGTCGCACCTTCTACCTGGTGAATTTCGGCTGGAATTACCCGTATCACATCGTGCGCCTGGAAACGGGCGGCGACATCCTGCGGATTCCGCCGGGAACCTTTCACCGTTCTGTGTCCGATACGGACGGCTCGGTTGTGCTGAACCAGGCTGTCCGCGACGAGGGCGCCAGCGTGTTGCGTGAATTCCGCGTCTACAACAGCCGCAGAATTCCCCGGTTGTTCGCCACCACATTCCGCACCGCCCCGCTACCGAAGCTGCACGGTGTGAGCTGGTGAATCATCCCCGCGTCTGCCGAGGCTGATCCTCAGGGAGAGGTCATCACCTGGCGCTGATTGAAGCGCTCACACACCGCATAGGCCGATGCCAGATTGGCGACCCGCTGCCAGGTCTGGCCGGCCTGGTCGTGGTGGACCACGTAACCGACAGCACCATCGCGGGCGATCCGACAACCATCAACGGTGCAGCTCACCAGATGTAGAGGTTCGCCCATCGGTCCGCTCCGTGTTGATTCCTTTTCTACGCAGGCGGGGAACATTCCGTCCTGTGTGCCTTTTCCCACGCAAACAATCTTGAGCCTGTTGAAGAAAACCTGAACAGACCTGGTCGCGATGGCCAGGAGGAATGGCATCAGAAGCGCAGATCGACCGTGACATCATGGTTCCGCGCGCCACGCCAGGGGGAGGCACTGACCTCCATTCCGGCAGGCTCGATGCCCGCATCGGTGAGCAGTTCAAAACCTTCGGACTCAGAACGCAGCCGCCAACGGGCGATCTCGGCGCCCTGACCGCCTTCCTGAAGGATCAGCACCAACGGCGTCTGCGGGGCCAGCAGGGGATGGAGACAGGGGAAGAGGGCCTCCTGACGAAAACGCACCGCCAACGGTTGCCGCGGATCGGCCGGCCAGGCCAGCGGCCTTCCCTGCAGACGCAGGCTGTAGCCCTCGCGCAGGGCGTCGTTGGTCATCAACTCGAAACGACGCAGGGAGCTGTCCACGAAGCGACTGGTGCTGCCACCTTCCACGGGGGTGTCGCAGAGCAGGGGCCAGGGTTCGAGCGCCTGACGGATGCTGAGCTCAGCGTCGCCCTGACGCCAATGCAACAGCTCCGGGCAACGCCATTGCCAGAGCGCCCGGAACGGCTCGGGATCCAGAGGCAATCCAGCTGTCTCCAGATCGGCCAGCACCTGCTCAAGATCACGCCAGAGTTCGCTGGGCAGGAGGGCCCGATCATGCAGGTGTTCACCCCAGGAACGCAGGGCCCCGGGACGGAGCGCGGGATCGAGCAGCCGCACGATCAGGGCCCGGAAGAGCAGGGCGACCGCACTGCTCCAGCGGTGATCGGGCAGCGATTCCAGGGCCCGGAACTCCAGCAGGCCCTGACAGCCCGCGGTCCAGGCCGGGTTCCAGAATTTGTCGAGGCTGATCTCGCTGCGGTGGGTGTTGCCGCTGCGATCGGCGTGCAGGTGGCGCAGGGTCTCACCGATCGCCACCCGCTGATCACCGGCCGGCAGACCCTCGAGGGTGCGATGGGCCAGCTCAAGATCAAGCCATGCGGCGCTGCCCTCATCGCAGCGGGGCGCCTGGGAGGCAGGTCCGATGCTGCGGCCACTGAACAGATACGCCAGGCTCGGGTGGTGCTGCCAGTAGCGCAGCACCGCCACCAGCCAGTCCGGACGCGTGAAGAAGGGATGGCTATCCAGGCTGGGCCCGCCGAACAGGAGGTGATTGCCACCTCCGGTGCCCTCCACACGGGACCCGTACTGCTTCCAGCTGCGCAACCCCACCACGGCCCCGGACTGCTCAAGCAGCTCCATCCAGTCGGCGTAGTCCTGCCAGGTCAGGCAGACGGGCAGATTGATCTCCAGCACCCCCGGATCGGCCGTCAGACCGAGCACCTGCCAGTGCTGATCAAGATCAACCGGCAACAGACCACTGAGCTCGGGGCTGACCCAACCGCGGCTGTGCTCAGCGATCACCTGCAGCAGCCGTTCCAGCGGCACACGCGCGAGCGGCGGCAGAAAGAGACCCCAGCCCCTGCAATCCAGCTCGAGGGTCAACACCTGCCGCAGCGCACCGTCCGGAAAGTGCTCCAGGGGCAGGCGTAACCCGGCTGGCCCTGGAGCGGCATTCAGCTGCCGGAGTTCCTCCGCCAGCGGCCAGGGCAGCGAGCGCCACTGACCCTGCTCACAACTGAGGGGCACCGCCAGGATACGGCGGTCCGGATCCAGAGGATCACGCAGGGGCAACGGCTGGAAAGAACAACCGAGCGCCTTCGCGATGGCTGCCAGCAGGTGATCGGCCTCCGCTGCCGTCGGGATCGCACCCTCCCGGCTCCAGCCGCTCCTGACCAGCGGCAGGCCGTCCTGGCCGGTGATCAGCCGCAGGGCCCAACGCGGATTGACCTCGCCGTCGTATCGCTTGCCCGGACAGAACAGCAACAGGCTGCCGGGCCAGACCCGCTGTTGCAGTTCCAGCGCCAGGGCGCGGGCGAGGCTGAGTTTGGTGGGTCCATCGGCGGCCACGCTCCACTCGGCGCCGCAGGGATTGAGGGGCACCAGGGTGGGCTCGCCACCCATCGTGAGCCGGATGCCAGCCTCCGTCAGCCGTTGCTCCAGAGTCGCGGCGGTGTTCAGGTTGGTTTGGCTCACAGCAGACTCACTGATATCCATGGTCTGACGCGCCGGTGGCCTTCAGAGTGCACCAAGGACTACCAACGGGTCGATTGATTGGAACTGGACAGAATCTCCGCCTTGATATCCCACTCCATCGCGCTTTTGACGCCGGGGGGACCCGAAAAACTGCCGCTGATGGCGGCCGTCAGATTCGGATTCGAAGACGTGGCCACCGGGATATAGCGGTCATCCACCGCCCCCTTGCCACTGGGATCAAACCCCCGCCATCCGGCCCCCTGGAGATAAACCTCCGCCCAGGCATGCAGGTCGTAACGCTTCGGCCGGGGCTCCACCAGGTGGTACCCGCTGACAAAGCGCGCCGGCAGGCCCATGGCACGGCAGCACTCGATCATCAGCATCGCCATGTCGCGGCAGGAGCCGATCCGTTCCTTGAGGGTGCGACCGGCCGGCCAGGCCGGTCCGATGTGACGCTGGCTGTACTTGACACGATCCTGGATGATCACGATCAGCTGCTGCAAAAAGGCGAGGCTGCGTTGATCGCAACCGATCCAGGCCTCCTGGGCCAGATCGACAGCCGAATGATCATGCTGGCCGTTCGGCAGCCAACCAACGAGGTAGCTGGAGAGGTCAGGGTTGAGGCGACCCGTGCTGACCGGCAGCAGGGCCATGCTCTCGTCCAGACAGGCCTCAAGCAGCGGTGGGGTGAAAGTCTCCACCTCACTGGTGGCCACCACCGTCAGCTGCTGCGTCTCACCGAGAAACCGGGCCCGGGTGATCGTGTCTCCCCCGGCCGCAAGCAGATCGTGGAGCTGACTTGGATCCGGAGTGATCGTCAGCCGGTGATCGATCAGCCGCTGAAACCCATGCGGGCGCGGTCTGAGACAAAAGCGGTGGGGACCAAGAAGAACGGGCTCGCTGTAGCTGTAGTCAAAGGAGTGGATCAGGCGAGCGCGCATGCTGGATCGGAGCTGGACGGCTGACTGTTGGAGATCACGAAGTAACGATCATGGATCAGGCCGTGCAGCCGATTCAGATCCTGTTGCAGAGTGTCAATGGCTTCATGCAGCCCCCCGGCGATCAGTTGATCAATACGGGTGTAACTCCAACGGGCCTGCATCAACGCGCTGAGACACTCGAGATCATCCGGGGCTCCGGGAACCGCACGGCCATGAACAATGGCCAGCGTGGACTGGATGCGATCGAGGCAGTAGCGCACTGAACGGGGGAACACGGGGTCCAGCAGCAGGAAGGCCGCCACCGCCTTGGGAGCGATCACGGGATCCCTGGACTGCCGGAACATCTGGTAGGCGCCGGCGGAGCGCAGCAGGGAAATCCACTGCAGCTCATCGAGCACACCACCCACCTCCTGAGGCGAAGGCAACAGCAGGAAATACTTGACATCCAGGATTCTGGTGGTCTTGTCGGCCCGCTCGATCATCCGGCCGAGACGGCTGAAATGCCAGGAAAGATCGCGGCTGAGGGTGGCATCGGTGATGCCATAGAAGAGCTGACATCCGCGACGGATCTCCCGCAGCTGCTCCTGGGGCGGCTGATTCCAGAAACTCTCGTGTTCACGTAGATTCCAATAGAGATCATTGATCTGCTCCCACATCTCCGTGGTGATCACCTCGCGGATCTGGCGGGTGTTCTCACGGGCAGCGTTGATGCAGTTGACAATGGAGTTAGGGTTGCGGGCTTCATGCACAAGAAAGCTCACCACCTGGGCTGGACCACCATCGGGGTAGAGCTCATCGAACAGCTCACGGTCGCCGGTGGCCTCGATCAGCGGCAGCCAGGGTTCGGCACTGCCAGGAGGGCAGTCGAGGGACATCGCCTCACTGACCTCGACGAAACGGGCAAGGTTTTCCGCCCGCTCCACATAGCGGTTGATCCAATAGAGGGAATCAGCAACACGACTCAGCACAGCACGTCCTCCTGGGTCTGAACCTGTGAGCTCAGCTGCACGAGCGGATCCTCCAATCCAGCAGACGGCTCGGAGCTGTCCTGCTCCGCCACGATCCACGTATCCTTGCAGCCCCCGCCCTGGGAGGAGTTCACCACCAGGGAACCGCGACGCAGGGCGACCCGGGTCAGGCCGCCAGGGCTCACCCAGGCGCCACGGCCGCGCAGCACGTAGGGACGAAGATCGACGTGACAGGGATAGAGCTCACCCTCACTGAGCGAGGGCACCGTGGAGAGCTCAAGGGTGGGTTGGGCGATGAAATTGCGCGGATCAGCCTTGATCTTCTCGGCGAACTCAAGAATCTGGCTGCTGCTGGCATGGGGACCGATCAGCATCCCGTAGCCTCCCGCTTCCGACACCGCCTTGACCACCAGCTCAGGCAGATGCGCCAGAACGTAAGCCTGATCATCGGGCCGTGAGCAGAGATAGGTGGGCACGTTCTCGATGATCGGCGTCTCATCGAGGTAGTAGCGAATCATCTGGGGCACATAGGCATAGATCAACTTGTCGTCAGCCACGCCCGTGCCGGGGGCATTGGCGATCGCCACCCGGCCGGCGGCATAGACCTCCATCAGACCGCGGACGCCCAGCATGGAATCCTGACGGAAGACAGCGGGATCGAGGAAGTCATCATCGATGCGTCGATAGATCACATCCACAGCCTCAAGACCAGCCGTGCTGCACATCCAGACCCGTCCGTCCTGGCAGACCAGATCACGCCCCTCCACCAGCTGGATGCCCATCTGTTGAGCCAGATAGCTGTGTTCGAAATAGGCGCTATTGAAAACTCCAGGCGTCAACAGCACCACCTTCGGCGTTTCGGTCCAGGGGGCGAGCTCGCGGAGGGTCTGCAGCAGATGCGAGGGATAGTCATCGATCGGCTGCACGGTCGGGCCGTTGAACAGACTCGGGAACATGCGCTTCATCACGCGCCTGTTCTCCAGGAAATAGGCCACACCGGAGGGGCAGCGCAGATTGTCCTCAAGGACGCGCCAGGTGCCTTCACCATCGCGCACCAGATCGAGGCCAGACACGTGGCACCACTTGTTGAGGGGCGGCTTGAAACCCCGCATCTGCGGCCGCCAGCCCTGGGAACTCTCCACATCCTCCCGAGGGATCACCCCATCACGAAGTATCTTCTGATCTCCATAGACATCAGCCAGAAAACGATCAATCGCTTCCAGTCGCTGAATCAGACCCCGCTCAAGTGTGGACCAGACCCCCGAGCCGATCAGACGTGGCAACGGGTCAAACGGCAGGATCCTTTCGCCCCCCTGACGACCCGAATCATTGAGCCGGAACGTAGCCCCGAGCCGGCGCAGCAATACCTCGGCGGCAGCATGATTACGGTTCAGTTCTGCCAGGCCCAGGTTGCCGAGCGACGAAAGCAAGGGCCGTAAAGCGCTCCGGGGCGCATGGCTGGCACTGAAATATTCGTCATAACCACGGGCCGGTCTGTAATCGATGAACACCGTCATCTGAGGCATCTGCAGTGATGCTGCCCAGCGACGGAGCGATCCCAGGTGGCCATCGCTACGAAATCGAAGGCAGGGTGGCCGAAGGCGGCTGATCCGAACCCGTCCGGCGCTGTGCGTACGACCCTCGGAGGTCGTCAGAGCAGGAAATAACGCTGTGCCATCGGCAACACCTCGGCCGGCTCACACGTGAGCAGCTCCCCATCGGCAAAGACCTCGTAGGTCTGAGGATCCACCTGAACCCTTGGCAAGGCGTCGTTATTGCGCATCTCTGCCTTGCCGATGCCCCGGGTCTGCAGAACAGGCACACAGGGGCGTCGCAGACCCAGCTGACGCGGCAGATCGGCCTCCATCGATGCCTGGCTGACAAAGGTGAGACAACTGGGGGCCAGCGCAGCGCCGAAAGCGGCAAACATCGGCCGACCATGCACGGGACCAGGGGTGGGGATCGAGGCATTGGCATCACCCATCTGAGCCCAGGCGATCGAGCCGCCCTTGAGCACCAGCTCAGGCTTGACCCCGAAGAAGGCCGGTTTCCAGAGCACCAGATCGGCGAGCTTGCCCACCTCCACCGAACCCACCTGGCTGTTGATGCCATGGGCGATGGCGGGATTGATCGTCACCTTGGCGATATAACGCTTGAGACGGGTGTTGTCGTTGCGTTCGCTGTCCTGGGGCAGCGGACCGCGCTGCACCTTCATCTTGTGAGCGGTCTGGAAGGTTCGCAGGATCACCTCTCCAACCCGACCCATCGCCTGGGAGTCACTGGCGATGATGCTGAAGGCCCCGAGATCGTGAAGGATGTCCTCAGCGGCAATCGTCTCGCGACGGATGCGCGATTCAGCGAAAGCCACATCCTCAGGAATGCGCGGATCGAGGTGGTGGCACACCATCAACATGTCGAGATGTTCCTCGAGTGTGTTGCGGGTGTAGGGCCGGGTTGGATTGGTGGAGCTGGGAAGAACGTTCGCCTCGCCGCAGATGCGGATGATGTCGGGGGCGTGTCCACCACCGGCGCCTTCGGTGTGGAAGGTATGAATCGTGCGCCCAGCGATCGCCGCGATCGTGTCCTCCACGAAACCGGCCTCATTGAGGGTGTCGGTATGGATGCACACCTGCACATCGAAACGATCCGCCACCGAGAGGCAGCAATCGATCGCCGCGGGGGTGGTGCCCCAGTCTTCGTGGAGCTTCAGTCCGCAGGCCCCGGCACGGATCTGTTCCTCAAGGGCCTCAGGGGTGCTGGCATTGCCCTTGCCGAAGAAACCGAGATTGATCGGCAGACCCTCGGCAGCCTGAAGCATCCGGGCCAGATGGAAGGATCCCGGGGTGCAGGTGGTGGCATTGGTGCCGGTGGCCGGACCGGTGCCGCCCCCCATCAGGGTGGTGACGCCGGAGGCAAGCGCTGTCTCGATCTGCTGGGGGCAGATGAAATGGATGTGGGTGTCGATCGCACCGGCGGTGACAATGTGACCCTCTCCGGCAATCACCTCGGTGCCGGGCCCGATGACAATGTCCACCCCCGCCATGATGTCGGGATTGCCGGCCTTGCCGATCGCCACGATCCGTCCATCTCTGAGGCCGATGTCGGCTTTGACGATCCCCCACCAGTCGAGGATCAGGGCGTTGGTGATCACCGTGTCCACGGCACCACCGGCCCTGGGGGTCTGGGCCTGACCCATGCCATCGCGGATCACCTTGCCGCCACCGAACTTCACCTCATCGCCGTAGGTGGTGAAGTCCTTCTCCACCTCCAGGATCAGTTCGGTGTCCGCCAACCTCACCCGGTCGCCGGTGGTGGGGCCGTAGGTCTGGGCGTAGGTGCGGCGATCGATGCGGTAGGCCATGGCCGATGCGGGACAACAGGGGGAAGAACGACCTAAACCGGGGCCGCACCATCCAGGGATCCCTGGATGGCCGCGTTGAAGCCAAAGACGCGGCGCCCGCCGACCAGCGGCACCAGACGCACCTCCCGGGTATCGCCGGGCTCAAAACGGATCGCGGTACCCGCTGGAATATCGAGCCTCTGACCGCGGGCACTGTCGCGATCAAAAAGCAGGGCGCCGTTCACCTCGGCGAAATGAAAGTGGGAACCGACCTGAACCGGCCGATCACCGGTGTTGGCCACCACCACGGTGGTGGTGATCCGACCTTCGTTAAGCAGAAGCTCACCGGGTTCTGGCAGGAGTTCTCCGGGAATCATCGGGGCCATGGGCAGCACTCAGCGAATTGGATCGTGCAGGGTGACGAGCTTGGTGCCATCGGGAAAGACAGCCTCAATCTGCACCTCACCAACGAGCTCCGGCACCCCCTCCATCACCTGATCGCGGCGCAGCCAGGTGCTGCCTTCCGCCATCAGCTCGGCAACCGTGCGACCATCCCGGGCTCCCTCAATCACCAGAAAACTGAGCCAGGCCACCGCCTCCGGATGGTTGAGCTTCAGGCCCCGATTCAGACGACGCTCCGCCAGCAGGGCAGCCGTGACGATCAGGAGCTTGTCCTTCTCCTGGGGGGTGAGATGCATGGTGGTGTGGGATTGACCGAAATCTGACAGCCCCCAGGGGCCGTGTCATGTCCAGACTGAACCATTGACACCCTGACAGGCCCGGCTGCCGTGCAACCACGGGTCACGGTGACCAGGCCGCCAGAGGATCCTCCTGGAAAGGCCACACCCTGGGCAGCTCCGGAGCCGGCAGGGCGCGATGCTCGCGGATCAGGGCCCAGATCCGACAGAACCAGAACCGGGCGGCCTGGGTGGAGGGGCCGCGATAACGGGCGACGAGCCCGCGCTCGAGGCGCCCACAGGCCATGGACCCCTCCAATCCGGCTGCCGCCGCACGGGCGCGAACGATCAGGGACTCAGGCACGGCCTCCGGAGCGGCCCACACCAACGAGCCGACGACCGGTTGTCGGGCCAGACCGTGGGCGCTCTCAAGTGTCTCAAGCCCGAGGGCCAGGCGATCCACGAACTCCCAGTCACTGCCCCGTCGAATGACCAGGGAGGAACGCCAGGCCCCGACATCGAGCGCCTCATCATCGGCGGTCCGTCCCAGCCGCACCACCTCGGCGCCAAGCCAGCTGGCACCCGGGGCCAGCTGCACCCGGGTGTGCTGCTCGAAGAGACCACCACGAAACAGCACCAGCTCCTGCGGTAACCACTCGAGATCCGTCCCCTCGTCGAGCGTCGCCACCAGATGCTGGCGGGCCCACCGGCCCTGAGGGACCAGCCGGGAGCGACCGACCGAGCCATACACCTTCTGGGCAGCGACGCTGGTGATCAGACCGGCAGCCCCGGCCTCAAGCCGCAGCTGCACCGACAGATCATCGCCGCCGACAAGACCTCCGGCCGTGTGCAGGAGCGGCAACAGCAGACGGCCGCCATCCTGAGAAAAACCACGTTGCCACTTCAGCGGAGCCGTGGCTCCACCCTGGTGCACGGTGCCGGCATCCTGATCGGAGCGCCGCAGACAGAGCCAGGCCTGGGCCTGCCAGCCGTCCGTGGTCCCATCCTTTGCCACTGCAGCGTCAGACCGCTGCGGTGGCGGCGCTGCTGAACCGGAGTCAGATGCTCTCCCGGCCTCTTTTGTGATCTTGAGCGGGCCTTCCATCACCATCGCCGACCGATCATCACCATGCCTTGATCCCTTTCTTCAACCATGGCGGAGCGAGGGGACCGCTGGTGATCGCACTGCCGGACAGGAGGCAGCCCTTGTTCAAGCCTGATGGCCCATCCCGGCCGCCGAGGTAGCCGATGGCACAGAGTGGGGGCCAACGGACGAAGAGGGTGGTGGGAGTTGCCCAGACCGACCATGGACCCCGTTGCCCTTCCCCGGCCCCTGGTGCTGGAGCGACGCCTGGGCACCGGTCCGGAGCCGACCACCTCTGGTGGGGAAATGCTGCAACTGGCGCTCTCGGCCGACGAACGCACCCGCCTCAGGGGTCTGCGCCAGAGCCGATGCGGCCGGCCTCTGCTGCTGCAGCTTCCCCGCGGCGAAGCCCTGGCCCCCGGGGAGTGGCTGGCGCCGGCCGGGCCAGGACCCCAGGTGCAGGTGCAGGCCGCAGCCGAACCGGTCCTGGTGGTGCGGACCGCTGATCCCCTGACCCTGCTGCAGGCCGCGTACCACCTGGGCAACCGCCATGTGGCCCTGGAGCTCGGGGTCGGGGAGCTGAGGCTGTTGCAGGATCCCGTACTGGAACAGATGCTGCAGCAACGGGGGCTGACCCTTGAGCGCCGGCTGGCCCCGTTTCTGCCCGAAACCGGGGCCTACGGCCCGGCGGGCCATCCGCCCAGCGCCCATCATCACGGTCATGGTCACAGCCATGACCATGACCACGGCCGGGACGCGATGCAGGACGAGGTGCCTGGCGTCGGCGATGGACACAACCACCATGCAAGCCACGATCGTCTGGCCGACCACCATCCATGAGCGCCAGCGTCCTGCATCTGCTTCAGCTCGTCAGCCCGGCCCTCCCCGTCGGCGCCTTCAGCTATTCCGAAGGCCTCGAGGTGATGATCCAGACCGGGCAGCTGGCCGACGGTGAAGCCATCAAGGCCTGGCTGCAGGCTGAACTGGACCATGGCCTGCTGCCGATGGAGGCCTGCTGCCTACCGATGCAGATGGCCCAGGGCCGGCGCTGGCTCAACGGGGACCCAGCCGCTGCGCAGGCCCTGATGGAACGCGACCAGTGGCTGCTGGCCCAGCGAGAGGCTCCGGAAATGCGGGCCCAGCAACGGCAGATGGGAACCTCCCTGCTGCAGCTGCTGAGCGATCTTGGCTGGCCGCTGCCGGCTCCGTTAGCGCTCAGCTGGCCCGGTGCCTGGGCCTGGGCGGGGCTCTGCCTGGACCTGGAGCCACTGGTGGTGATTGAGGGCTACCTCTATGGCTGGGTGGCGAACCAGCTCAGTGCAGCGGTGCGTCTGGTGCCCCTCGGGCCCACGGAAGCGCAGCGCCTGCAGCTGGCCCTGGCCGAGCGCATCGCTTCCCGCGCCCGCGAACTGGCAGACCTCGATCCCGACAGCCTCTGGAGTTCAGGTATCGGGGCCTCCCTGGCCCAGCTCGGCCATGGCGCGCTCTATTCGCGACTGTTCCGCAGTTAGATCGGATCGCCTCAGGCCGGCCCCCGCCAGAGATGCTGGGCCAGCCTCCAGACGGGTTCGGCATCGATGCGCAGACCAAGCCGGATGACCTCCCCGCCGATCACCACCAGCAGGGTGTTGTAGATCCAGCGGCTCGCCTGTTCTCCAAGGGCCACCTTCGCACCGATCAGGGCCCCGACGCTGCTGGCCAGGGCCAGGGGCAGGGCCCAGTCCCAGAGCACCTGTCCGCGCCAGAGAAAGATCAGCAGGGCCAGACCACTGGACACCAACCGCAGCACCACCTTGATCACATTCGCCTGGCGCAGGCTCTGACCACCGAGCAGCACCAGAGCCATCAGCGCCATGCTCCCGGCCCCCAGGGAGATGAATCCACTCCAGAAACCGATCGCGCCGAGGGTGAGCGAAAGCAGAGGCGAACCGGTGAGCGGCCCTGGCTCGGGATCCGCGGACAGCCAGCGACCGGGACGGATCAGCAACAGCGCCAGCACCACCAGCAGGGAGGCGGCCACAGCCAGTTCGGCGCCACGGGCATTGAGGCGGGAGGCGGCCCAGGCGCCGAGCATGGCGCCGCATCCGACCGGAATCGCCAGCCAGGCCGTGATCGGCCAGGGAATGACGCCGGCGCGATGGAAGCGCCAGGTGGCGGTGAGGCTGCTGCTCATCGCCGACAGACGATTGGTGCCATTGGCCAGATCGGCCTCAAGCCCGAGCTCGATCATCGCGGGCACGGCGACGGTGCCACCACTGGCGGCCACGGTGTTGATGAAACCGGCCAGGAGTCCGACCGCCACCAGGGCGATGCAATCGGTGGCCGAAAGGTGCTCCACCGAATCTCCGCTCGGACTGACTACGGTCCCCAGTGTGGAACCTGTCCAGCCGCCGGGAACCTGCCGCCGTGGCCGACAGTGGAACAGCGCTGCTGAGGAATGTAATGAGCAAGTTGCGGGTGGGCGTGGCGGGTCCGGTGGGATCCGGAAAGACCGCCCTGGTGGAGGCCCTGTGCCGACGCCTGCGGGACAGGCTGCAACTGGCAGTCGTGACCAACGACATCTACACCCAGGAGGACGCCCAGTTCCTGACCAGAGCCGGCGCACTGGCTCCCGAACGGATCCGGGGTGTGGAGACCGGCGGCTGCCCCCACACGGCGATCCGGGAGGACTGCTCGATCAACCGGGCCGCCGTGCAGGAGCTGGAAGCGGCGTTCCCCGATCTCGACCTCGTGCTGGTGGAGAGCGGAGGCGACAACCTGGCCGCCAGTTTCAGCCCGGAACTGGTGGACCTCTGCCTTTATGTGATCGATGTGGCGGCCGGCGACAAGATTCCCCGCAAGGGGGGGCCTGGAATCACGCGCTCCGACCTGCTGGTGATCAACAAAATCGATCTGGCTCCGATGGTCGGAGCCAGCCTGACCGTGATGGAACAGGACACGGAACGCATGCGCTGCGGCAGGCCCTGGTGCTTCACCAATCTCCGCAGCGGTGAGGGACTGGAACGCGTGGAGGCCTTTTTGCTGCAACAGCTACCAACAAATCAAGAAAACGGTAGCGACGACTACTAAGCAACAGAAAAAACAAGATCGATTCGGCGCATTTTCAGGAATTTCCATTGGACTGATGAGAGTTGTATCAAGCGCTACAAGCCGCGACGAGCCGAACTGGATAGTTTCCGGATACCGCATCCCTGCGGCCTGATCACAGCGGGAATCCGACCCGTTCCATCCCCTGATCCACGGGGTTCACTCTGGAGCATTTCATGAAGCTTTCATCGCTGCAGGCTCGGCTTTCGTCACCGAAAACCGCCGGCAAGACCACCCTGCGCCTGGTCGGTGGTGCCACGGCGCTGGCCACCGCGATTTCACTGGTCGCATGCGGAGGGGGCGACAAGTCCGCTGGCGGGAATTTTGATGGTGAAGTGAAGGTGGGAATCCTTCACTCCCGCTCGGGCACCATGGCCATCTCCGAGAACACGGTGGCCGAAGCAGAGCTGATGGCCATTGATGAAATCAATGCGGCCGGCGGCATCACGATCGACGGTAAAAAACTGAAGATCGTCCCTGTTCAGGAAGACGGTGCCTCCGATTGGCCGACCTTCGCAGAAAAAGCGAAGAAACTGATTGATCAGGATCAGGTCGCCGTCGTCTTCGGTGGCTGGACCTCCGCCAGCCGCAAGGCGATGCTGCCGGTGTTCGAGGCCAAGGATCACTTCCTCTTCTACCCGATTCAGTACGAAGGCCAGGAGTGCTCGAAGAACATCTTCTACTCCGGTGCCACGCCCAACCAACAGGCTGAGCCCGCCGTTGAATGGCTGCTGAAGAACAAAGGTAAAAACTTCTTCCTGGTCGGCTCGGATTACGTGTACCCACGTACGGCCAACACGATCATGAAGGAGCAGCTGAAGGCCCAGGGCGGCAAGCTGGTGGGTGAAGATTACCTGCCCCTTGGCAACACCGAGGTGGCTCCGATCATCGCCAAGATCAAGCAGGCCCTGCCCAAGGGAGGTGTGATCGTCAACACGCTGAACGGTGACAGCAACGTCGCCTTCTTCAAGCAGATGAAAGCCGCTGGCATCACCCCGGCCAACGGCTACTCGATCATGAGCTTCTCGATCGCTGAAGAAGAGATCGCCGCCATCGGTCCCGAGTACCTCGAGGGCACCTACGCGGCCTGGAACTACTTCCAGAGCCTCGACACCCCAGCCTCGAAGAAATTCACAGCTGCCTTCAAGGCCAAGTATGGCGACAAGCGCGTCACCAATGACCCTGCTGAAGCCGCCTACGCCATGGTCTATCTCTGGGCCAAGGGTGCAGAGAAGGCCAACAGTGTCGACGACAACAAGGTGCGCGAAGCGCTGGTGGGAGTCAGCTTCGACGCTCCCGAGGGCACGGTGACCGTGCAGCCCAACCACCACATCGAGAAGCTTGTGCTGATCGGTGAAGTGAAGAAGGACGGCATGTTCAAGATCCTTGAGAACAAGGGCTTCGTCAAGCCGGTGGCCTGGAACCAGTTCGTGCCTGAAACCAAGGGCTACACCTGCGACTGGACGCAGAAGCGTCCCGACGCCGGCAAGTACAAGCTCTGATCAAGCTGGAGAGTCACCGCCGTACACTCGGTGTCTCTCCACTCCTTCCCAGGCCTGCAGCGGCTTCAGGCCCCAGCCCTCCTTGATCAGGGCGGCGGGGAATCTGAGCCGCTTTTCCTTTGTTCTCTCTCTGCCTGATTCCCGTCGGGAAGCCATGGATCTTCTTTACGACACACTCTTCAACGGTCTGGCCATCGGATCGGTGCTGGTGCTGGCAGCCCTCGGTCTTGCCGTGGTCTTTGGGTTGATGGGTGTCATCAACATGGCCCACGGTGAATTGATGATGATCGGGGCCTACACGACCTACGTTGTTCAGAACCTGTTCAAGACGGGGCCCCTGGAAAGCCTTTTTCCGATCTATATCCTGATTGCTATTCCAGCAGCCTTTCTGATCAGCGGACTCGCTGGATTACTGCTCGAAAAAACAGTGATCCGCCGCCTCTACGGACGTCCGCTGGAAACGCTGCTGGCCACCTGGGGGGTGAGCCTGATCCTGCAGCAGTTTGTCCGTTCGGTCTCCACCGCCTTCTTCGTCGGCCTGCTGGTGGCGGTGGCGATCGGCGTGATCACGCCGCTGGTCAGTCCGCCAGCCCTCTGGCAGAAACGCTCGAGTCCACTGCTGCGCACCGGATCCTGGGTCGTGGCGGGTGCCATCGGCATCGGCCTGGCGAGCGCCCTTGGCCAGGTGATGGTGCTGGACACGCCCTGGTTCAGCGCCCGCAACATCGACGTGACGGCCCCCGAATGGCTGCGGGAATCAATCAGCCTCGGCTCCCTGAACATGCCCACGGCCCGCCTGTTCATCATTGCCCTGACGGCCGTCTGCCTGCTGGCTGTGAATCGATTCCTGCAGAAAAGTGTCTGGGGAATCCGTATCCGCGCTGTCACCCAGAACCGCTCGATGAGCAGCTGTCTCGGGATTCCCACAGAACAGGTGGATGCCCTCACCTTCCTGGTCGGCTCAGGCCTGGCGGGGGTCGCTGGCGCAGCCCTGACCCTGCTCGGACCTGTGGGTCCCAACCTCGGTGGCAGTTACATCGTCGACTGCTTCATGGTCGTGGTTCTCGGAGGCGTCGGCAAGCTGGCCGGCACCCTCGTGGCAGCGCTCGGGATCGGGGTGCTCAGCTTCGTGATCGGTTCGGGCTCGCTTCTGGTGGTCTGGCCAACGATGCCGGTGGCCCTCAACGAGCTGGTCACCTTCTTCGCCACCTCCTCGATGGCCAAGGTGCTTGTCTTCGCCCTGGTGGTGCTCTTCCTGCAGATCCGACCAGCGGGCCTGTTCCCGCAGAAAGGTCGGATGGTGGAGGCCTGATCGATGAAACGCTCTCTGCAGGGCTGGATCCTGGTGGCGGCCCTGATCGCGGTCGCCCTGCTCCTGCCGGCCGTGCTGCCGCCCTTCCGCCTCAACCTGCTCGGACGATTTCTTTCCCTCGGCATCGCCGCCCTTGGGGTGGATCTGATCTGGGGTTACACCGGCATGCTCAGCCTCGGCCAGGGGATCTTCTTCGCCCTCGGCGGTTACGCGGTGGGCATGTACCTGCAGCTCAATTCGCTCACGCCAGGCCAGCTGCCGGAATTTTTCTCGCTCTATGGCGTCAAGGCTCTGCCAGCTTTCTGGCAGCCCTTCACATCACCGCTGTTCACCCTGCTGGCGATCTGGGTCATTCCCGCGGTCATTGCCGGACTGCTGGGGTACCTGGTGTTCCGCAATCGCATCAAGGGGGTCTATTTCTCGATCCTCACCCAGGCCGCCCTGCTGGTGTTCTTCAACTTCTTCAATGGCCAGCAGAAGCTGATCAACGGCACCAATGGCCTTAAAACCGACACCGCCCAGCTGTTCGGGATGATGGTGGGCCATCCGGACATGCAACGGGCGCTCTACTGGGTCACCCTGGTGCTCGTGCTGCTGGCCTGGCTGCTTTGTCGACAGCTCACCCGCGGACGCTTCGGCGATGCCCTGATCGCCATCCGCGATGACGAACCGCGACTGCGGTTCACGGGATACAACCCAACCGCCTACAAAACCCTGGTCTTCGCGATCGCCGGTGGCCTGGCCGGCATCAGCGGGGCGCTCTACACCGTCCAATCCGGGATCGTCAGCCCCCAGTACATGGGGGTGGCCTTCTCGATCGAGATGGTGATCTGGGTGGCGGTCGGCGGGCGCGGCACCCTGATCGGAGCGGTGCTCGGCGCCGTGCTGATCAACTACGCCAAGAGCCTGATCAGCGAACAGCTGCCGGAAACCTGGTTGTTCATCCAGGGGGGCCTGTTCCTGCTGGTCGTCACCGCCCTCCCCGACGGTCTCGTGGGCTGGTGGCGTCTCGGCGGGGTCAACCACCTGCTGGCGATGGTCGGCCGGGCCCCGAGGCTGGCCACCTATCCCGATCTTGAACTCGACCCCGACCGCCTGCAGGAATCTCAGGCTCTCTCCACCCAGGCAAGCGAAGCGCGGCCCCAACCAGGAGATACCCCATGAGCACCACAAGCCTCACGCAGGTCGGCGCGGCTCAGGCGCCGGCACCGCTGCTGGAACTGAAGGGCGTCAGTGTCAACTTTGATGGCTTCTGGGCCCTCAACGACCTGAACCTCTGCCTGGCTCCAGGCGAGCTACGGGCTGTGATCGGACCGAACGGTGCCGGCAAGACCACCTTCCTTGATGTGATCACCGGCAAGGTCCGACCGACCCGGGGCGAGGTGCTCTTCAAAGGCCGCTCCCTGATCGGTCAGAGCGAACACCGCATTGCCCGCAGGGGAATCGGTCGCAAATTCCAGACGCCTCGTGTGTATCAGAACCTCACACCGCGGCGCAATCTTGAAGTGGCCGTCACCCGCAACCACAGTCCGCTCGACCTGCTCTTCGGCCGACTGAGCAGCGGGCTGCGCGATCGGGTCCAGCATCTGCTTGCGGTGGTCGGCCTCGAAAACCAGGCCAATCAACTGGCCGGAGGCCTCTCCCATGGCCAGAAACAATGGCTTGAAATCGCGATGCTGGTGGCCCAGGATCCCCAGCTGCTCCTGGTGGACGAACCGGTGGCCGGGCTCACGGATGAAGAAACAGAGCGCACATCCGATCTGCTCAGGCAACTGGCCGGCGATCACACCGTGCTCGTCATCGAACACGACATGGAGTTCATCCGCGATCTGCAGGCGCCGGTGACGGTGCTGCATGAAGGGCATGTGCTCTGTGAGGGAACGATGGACCAGGTCCAGAGCGATCCACGGGTGATTGAGGTGTATCTGGGCCATGACCATGAAGAGTCGGCCCAGGCCGACGGCAACGGCAAGGAGGTGATCTGATGGCAACCAACAGCCGCGGTGCCCTGGAAGCACCCAACCGCAACCTCGATCCAACGGCGACCAGCCTGCTCTCAGTGCAGGGGTTGAACGTCTTCTACGGCGAGAGCCACATCCTCCGCGATGTGGACCTCACGGTGCGACCGGGCCAGATGGTGTGCCTGATCGGTCGCAACGGCGTCGGCAAGACCACGCTCCTGAAAACGGTGATCGGCTTGCTGCAACAGCGCGGTGGTCGGGTCCAGCTGGAGGGTGAGGACGTCTCAAGCCTGGGACCACACCATCGAGCCCGCCGGGGCATCGGTTATGTACCGCAGGGGCGGGAGATCATCCCGCAGCTGACCGTGCGCGAAAACCTCCTGCTCGGACTGGAGGCTCTTCCCGGCGGACTGGCCAGGAACCGACACATCGATCCCGTGGTCTTTGAGCTCTTTCCGATCCTGGAATCCTTCCTCAACCGTCGGGGCGGCGATCTTTCGGGGGGTCAGCAACAGCAGCTGGCCATCGCCCGGGCCCTGCTCGGCAAGCCGCGGCTGCTGATGCTCGATGAACCCACGGAAGGGATTCAGCCCTCCGTGGTCCTCGACATCGAGCGAGCCGTGAAACGGATCATCGCCACCACCGGCATCAGTGTGCTGCTGGTGGAACAACACCTGCATTTCGTGCGTCAGGCCGACTGGTACTACGCGATGCAGAAAGGGGGCGTGGTGGCCAGCGGACCCACCGGCGAACTCAGCCAGAACGTGATCGAACGCTTCCTGAGCGTCTGATTCGAGGACAAGAGCACAGGCTCTGTCTAGGTTCAAGGGACACCCCCTCGAACTGCGATGGCACGGCTGCGGCACCTGGCTTCGTTCACGGCAGTGATCAGCGGCCTGCTGATGGTGATCACTGCCCCCATCGCAGCGAAGACGGTCACCGGCCAGTCGATCTGGAGCCAGAGCAATGCTCTGGCCCGGGCCCAGTCACTGCTGCCAGCGGGCGCTGTGGTCAGCAGCAGCCAATGCCAGACGGTGGAGGTGGGCATCGACAACGAGCGCTACCTCTGCTCGATCACCTACGAGCTGCCGCCAGCCCCACCAGCAGGATCCATCCCGAGCGGCGGTACCAGCCCCTGATCCATCTCAGGCCGC
>CAIXOZ010000213.1 GCA_903921295.1 uncultured cyanobacterium
CGACCGTCTCGCACTCGATATCGTCGAGAAGGCTGTCGGTGGCGAGGGCCTGGAGGCGGGATTCGGTATAACGCATCGCCGCCGGCGGATCGTTATCCACGGAGCCGAAGTTGCCGTGACCATCGATCAGCGGCATCCGCATCGAGAAATCCTGCGCCATCCGCACCAGGGCGTCGTAGACCGCCGTGTCGCCGTGGGGGTGGTACTTGCCGAGGACCTCACCGACCACACGGGCGCATTTCCTGTAGGGGCGATCGCTGGTCAGGCCCAGCTCGTACATCGCATACAGAATCCTGCGATGCACAGGTTTGAGACCGTCGCGGGCATCGGGCAGGGCCCGTCCCACGATCACACTCATCGCGTACTCCAGATAGGAGCGCGACATTTCATTGCGAAGATCGGTCTGGATGATCCGCCCGTCGGATTCACCGGGTCCGGTTGGATCCGCCATCGAGAACCGTGCTGCCTGGACCAAGATTACTGAATCCTGCGCCGCCGCCCCCTACGGATCCCCGTCCGCCCCTTCGTGTCCTCTCCTCCCCCCCGCCATGAAGCCGAGCTGCTGATCCGTCAGGGCCGCGGAGATCTGCGGGTGCGCCCTGCCGCGGCCTACCGGAACCTGGTGAAGGACGTGGGACTGGAGGAAGCCTTCGCCGCCACGGATGTGGTGGTGGCCTCGGAAGCCACCTTCACCGACCAGGGATCCCTGGTGCTTGGACTCGGCCCCAGCGATCCGCCGATCCGGCTGCGGGAAGGGCAGCTCGGTGGCGTGCCCTTCCAGGGCGGTCACGGCAGCGGTGAGCTGGTGCTGCCGATCGGTGGAGCCTGCAGCGACCCCCTCAAAACCGGAGGCGCCCAGATCCTCGGCCGACTGCTCCGCCAGGAGGCGGTGCCCCTTGTGGCCCGCGGCGAAGGCACACCGCTGCAGCCCCGCCTCGACCTGGAGCTCTCCCTGGGGCTGGAGAGGATCGGCACCGCCAGGTTGCTGCTGCACCGGGCGATCGTGGAGAACGGTCTGGTGGCCGTGAGCAGCGACGAGGGCCTGATCCGCAGTCCCTGGGGGCCCCTGCTCGGACCGTTCGGCAGCGCGCTTTTCACTTGCAGCGGCCCGGGCAGCATCGGCCTCACCTCCCCGCAGCTGGCCTGCCTCGGGCCCGGATCGGCCGTGCTGGTGGCCGGCGCCACCGGCTGGGTGCTGGGCCCTGGCCATGGCCACCAGCCGCAGCCCAGGCGCCTGGCCAGCGGCCATGCCCGCACCCCAGGAGCGGCGGTGGCCGTGGCTGTCGATCTGCACGCTCTGCAGAGCCGCTGGATCCGCCCCTGCTGGTTCGAGGGCCATGGCAGTGCCCTGCTGGTGGCGATCGCGGCACCGGTGCCCCTGCGCACCCTGGCCGAGGCCCGCCTGGCCGCCGCCCCGGCGGAGGAGCTGGAAGCGCCGGTGCTCGATCTCTCGATTCCCCGGCGCCTCAAGCCAGGCTTCGGCGGCGTGCCCTACAGCGCCCTGCTCCAGGGTCGGATTCCGGTGGATGGACACCGCGTGGCAGCAGCGCCGGCCCACAGCCCGCGCCTGGCGGCCGAAATCGCCGATGACCTGGTCGAGCGCCTCCGGGACAACCGCTTCCCGCTGCGCTTTCCAGCCCTGCCCCTCAGCCCGAGAACGGGGCTGATCCCGCTCGACTGAGACGAGCGCTCCCACGAACAAGCCCAGGCAAGGCCATGGGCTGAATTGAACCCTTGGCCGCCGCAAAGGGTCCAGGGGGGACAGATCCGGGCGTTGAATGCAACAACGCTGAAACGGAAGTGAAAACCACCCGTAAGCTCAGCGCTCAGAGATCCGTATCGTCTCCTCAGCATGACGTCCTCAGGCGACTTCCCGGGCCCGAACACCGCTGAGCCCTCGGGCGAGCCGGAGGGGACTGATCAGCCGCTGAGTGCGACGCCGGTGGACGTCGACACCTCTGTCCCGACCGCCCCGGACAGCCCCGGAGAAACGAGCGTCACCTCGATTGATCTGGGCGGTACCGGCCAGCTCGGCGGCGCCTGGGAGGCTGGCCTGCCCACCATGACCAGTGGGATCGAGGCCGAGGGCAGCGACAATCAGATGACCGATGAGCCCGGGGCGGCCCTCGAAAGCCCTGTCGGTGGCGACGCTGAGCTGACGACCGCTCCAGCCCCCTGGTCGAGCGCCCCCAGCCTCGACCCGGAGGTGGCGGCGATCGTGGAAATCCCCGCTCAGACAGGCTCCAACCCGGAAGCGAGCGGCGAAGGCGGGGAGTGGGAGCTGCTGGTCGGCCAGATCCGCGAGTGGATGAACACGGTGCAGTTGCAGCAGTCGCTGCAGGAGGCGCGCCGGCCCCTGATCCTGCTGGGCCTGCTGCTGGCCCTGCTTCTGGTGCTGCGGCTCTACTCCGCCGTGCTCAGCACCCTCGATCACCTACCCCTGCTGCCGGGACTGCTGGAACTGGTGGGTGTGATCACCGTCACCCGCTTCAGCCTCACCAACCTGGTGCGCAGCCAGCAGCGTCAGGCGTTGGTGCAGACGATCCTCCGACGCTGGAAAGCCTTCAAGGGCTGAACGGCCGTTGTGAAAGCGCCCGAAGGGCCGCTTGATAGCTTGGCTTGATTGCATCAAGCTTTCTGGTGGACATTCAGCTCGGCCGATCCCGCACCGTCCGTCGCGCCTATGGCATCGACGAGATCGCCCTGGTGCCCGGCGGACGCACGGTGGATCCCGAAGCCACCGACAGCAGTTGGAGCCTGGGCGGCATCAGCCGCGAGATCCCGATCATCGCGAGCGCCATGGATGGCGTCGTCGATGTGGGGATGTGCGTGGAACTGGCACGCCTCGGCGCCCTCGGCGTGCTGAACCTGGAAGGGGTCCAGTGCCGCTACGACGATCCGAATCCCGTGCTCGATCGGATCGCCGCGGTGGGCAAGGAGGCCTTTGTTCCGCTGATGCAGGAGCTGTACAGCCAGCCGGTCCGTGAGGACCTGATCCGGCTGCGCATCCAGCAGATCAAGGAAAAGGGCGGCATCGCTGCCGTCAGCGCCACGCCGATGGCGGCCCTGCGTTTCGGCAAGGCCGTGGCCGAAGCCGGTGCCGATCTGTTCTTCGTTCAGGCCACGGTGGTCTCCACCGAGCACGTCGGTCCGGAAGGGCGCGAGACCCTGGACCTTGCCGCCCTCTGCCAGGACCTCGGCATCCCGGTGGTGATCGGCAACTGCGTCACCTACGACGTGGCCCTGCAGCTGATGCGGGCCGGTGCCGCCGGCGTGATGGTGGGCATCGGCCCCGGTGCCGCCTGCACCTCCCGCGGCGTGCTCGGCATCGGCATTCCCCAAGCCACGGCCGTGGCGGACTGTGCCGCAGCCCGTGATGACTACGCCAAGGAATCCGGCCGCTACGTGCCGGTGGTGGCCGATGGCGGCATCGTCACCGGAGGAGACATCTGCAAGTGTCTGGCCTGCGGCGCCGATGCTGTGATGATCGGCTCGCCGATCGCCCGCGCCAGCGAAGCGCCGGGCCGTGGATTCCACTGGGGCATGGCCACCCCGAGCCCGGTTCTGCCCCGCGGCACCAGGATTCGCGTCGGCACCACCGGAAGCCTGGAGCAGATTCTTCGCGGACCCGCCGGCCTCGATGACGGCACGCAGAACCTGCTGGGGGCCATCCGCACCTCGATGGGGAACCTCGGCGCCCGCACCCTGCAGGAGATGCAGAAGGTGGAGGTGGTGGTCGCTCCCTCCCTCCTCACCGAAGGCAAGGTGTATCAGAAGGCCCAACAACTCGGCATGGGCAAATAGGCGCATGTCGTCAGGCTGACATCGCCCGCAGCGATCAGACCTCCGGGGCCCCGACCGGCCCCGGAGGTTCGCAAAACCAGGGCGCGACAAGCGTTAGTCTCGCGATGTGCGGGCTTCGGCTCTCACACTCCTCACACCCCCCGGCCCGGCGCGTCCGGGCTTTTTGTCTTTCCCAGTCCTGCTGAAACGGTGGGGATGCTCGCCGTTACCGATCGGTCTGCCGCTCAGCCACCCAACCTGCTGCGTTCCGGTGCGGAAGTCTCCACCGCTCGCCTCCCTGCCACGCACGTCGACGGAAGCCTCCAGCTTCCCGATCCAGCCAGGCAGGACAGCGAAGCACGCCGCCGAGCGGACCGTCGAGCCACACGTGGACTGAGGCCCGACCAGCCTGCACAACACCCTGCAACGGCTTGGTTCCGATTCCTGCTTGAAACGGTTGCCATTGCTAGATTCCCGGAACATTACTTCCGTGCACGGATGTCCAGCACCCCAGTCGTCACCGATGCGTCCTTTGAACAGGATGTGATCAAGAGTGACGTCCCCGTCCTGGTCGATTTCTGGGCTCCCTGGTGCGGCCCCTGCCGGATGGTGGCGCCGATCGTCGATGACATCGCCAAAGAATTCGACGGCAAGATCAAGGTGTACAAACTGAACACCGACGAGAATCCCAACGTCGCCAGCCAGTACGGAATCCGCAGCATTCCGACCCTGATGATCTTCAAAGGCGGAGAAAAAGTGGACACCGTTGTCGGTGCCGTCCCCAAGACCACCCTGGCTGGCACGATCACCAAGCACCTCTGATCCTGAGCCCTTGTGAAGGGGCTGCGGTCACGGCTTAGGCTCCGATTCAGCCCCCACCATCTCCTTGCAACGAATCGGTCTGATCGATTACGGCATGGGCAACCTGCATTCCGTGCGGCGGGCACTGGAACGCCAGGGAGCGAGCGTTGTTCCGGTGGCATCCGCTGCCGTCATGGCGTCGTGCGATGCCCTGCTCCTGCCTGGGGTCGGTGCCTTTGATCCGGCGATGCAACGCCTGCGGGCGGCCGATCTGGTGCAACCGATCCGCGACTGGTGTGCTTCCGCTCGGCCCCTGCTCGGCATCTGTCTGGGCCTTCAACTGCTGTTCGATGGCAGCGATGAGGGTGAAGCGGCCGGTCTTGGGGTGATCCCTGGTCACGTGCGCAGCTTGCAGCGCCAACCGGCGGTGCCACTGCCGCACATGGGCTGGGCGCCCTTGCTTCCCGCCTGTCCCAGCCCGTTGCTGGCCTCTGATCAAGATCAGAACCAGGAGTGGATGTACTTCGTCCATTCCTACGCCGCCGTCCCGAACGACGCCAAGGCCATCACCGCCCGGGTGAGCTACGGCAGCACCACCGTCACGGCCGCCGTCTGGGAAGGCTCGGTGGGCGCCTGCCAGTTCCATCCGGAGAAATCAGCGGAGGCTGGTCAGGCCCTGCTGGGGCGCTGGCTCAGCTGGGTGGCCACCCAGCAGACCAGCGCTCTGGCCGGCAGCACCGGCACCCCGGCTCCATGGGTCTGAAGCTGAGCGGTGGTCGCCGCCTGCTGAGTCCCCCCGGCGATACCGCCCGACCGACCGCCTCAAGAGTGCGCCTGGCGGTGATGAATTGCCTGGCGCCCGAGCTGGTGGGTGCGCGATGGCTGGACCTTTGCAGTGGCAGCGGCGTGATGGCCTGCGAAGCGTTGCAGCGCGGGGCCGGTGCCGTGGTGGCGATTGAACGGGACCGTCGCATCGCTGCCATCTGCCGAGCCAACCTGGAGGCCGTGCAGGCGGGCCTGCCGGCCCAACGCCGCAGCGAGGCCACGGTGGCCGTGCATTGTGTGCCGGCGGAACGCTGGCTGCAGCAGAGCGACGAAGAGGCCTTTGATCTGATCTATGCCGATCCTCCCTACGACGCCGGCCTTTACCGGCCTCTCGCGGACGCGATCCTGACCTCCGACCTGCTGGCCCCGGGCGGCACCCTGGTGCTGGAATGTGGCACGGGTCGGGTGCCGGCCGTGCCGGCGGGCTGGCATTGCCGGCAGGAACGTCGCTACGGCAGCACGACGCTGCTGCTGCTGGGCATGGAGTCTGACCAGGCCTGAGCGCCTGCTGAGCGTGCCAGTCCCCTGAGAGCGTGTGCCATCGAAGTCGCGTCGGGCCTGTCGTTGACGTTGGCAGCGCAGTTCAGCCGCTCAGCACATCCTTGGCTCCAGGGCCGGACCTCAGGAGCGGGGCAGTGGCCGGTCACTCATCGGTACTGGAATGGACCACCGATGGGCTTTGGAGTCCGCTCAGGGAGATCCTCCGGACAGCACCGCGGGCGGCTCTCCAAAGCGGCTTGATCAGAACCAACCCTCAGGACCGCGAACCCTCAGGACCGGATGACCCCTGGGAGAGATCCCAGGGAACCGAGAGGCAGACGCCTGAGGATGCTGTGCGGATGTGGTGCAGGCTGAACCCGGCTCAGCCGAGGGCGCCACCGCGGCGATACTGGTTCCAGGCGGCTACGAACAGGCCGACAAGGGTGACCGGAATCAGCCCGAGAACGATGCCGCAGAGGAGGGGTTCGATCATCGGAAGCAGCCGGAGCGTTGAGCGCGCCACAATTCTTTCATGTTCAGGGCCCGAGCGTGGGTCCATCCGTTGATCTGTGACAGGCGAGCGCTCCAGTGATCGGTCCCCCTTGCCCATCGCGGCGGCGCCGGCGATGGACGCGGTGACCACAGCCGCGCTGAACGAGACCACGGGCAGGGGCTCCCTTGTCAGAGCGCTGTTGATCGCAGCCGCGATCTCGTTGCTGGCCCTGCTGCTGCTGTCCCTGCCATCGCTGCGCCTCGATCCCTACACCCGCGCCACCCTGTCGCTCAGGGGCTCGGAAGCCAACGGCGAACGGCTGTTCCTGATCAACTGCGCCGGTTGCCATGGCATCGACGGCCAGGGCCTGGTCGGCCCGAACCTGCACGGGGTTCGCCACCGCAAGAACGACCGCCGTCTGATTCAGCAGGTCATCAGCGGAGCCACACCACCGATGCCCCGCTTCCAGCCGGAACCGCAGGCGATGGCGGATCTACTCGTGCATCTGCACGGCCTGACGTGAGCGCTTCAGTGGCAGGACCGCCTCTGGTGGTGGTGCTGGTCGAGCCGGCGGGTCCGCTGAATGTGGGCAGCGTCGCCAGACTCTGCGCCAATTTCGGCATCCGCGAGCTGCGGCTGGTGGCCCCCCGCTGCAACCCCGACGGCGAGGAAGCGCGACGGATGGCGGTGCATGGCGGGGCGCTGCTGGCGGCCGCACGCACCTTCGACACACTCGCCGAAGCCCTGGCCGATTGCCGTCGCGTGCTGGCCACCAGCGGCCGCAGCGAACCCGAGCCGGTGCCGGTGGTGCAGGCGGACAGTGGCCTGGCCTGGTTGCTGGCGGCCGGATCGGAAGCCCCGGCGGCCCTGGTGTTCGGCCGCGAGGACCGTGGCCTGAGCAACGACGAGCTGCTGCAGGCGGGCCGGGTGGTGCGGATCGGTACCGGCACGGACTACCCCTCCTTGAACCTGTCCCATGCGGTGGCGGTTCTGATGCACGAACTGCACGGTCGGCGCCTGAAGCCTTCCCCGCCGGCGCGACAGCCGGAACCACACCCCGGCGCATCAGCGGCACCGACCTGGCTGGAGCCCGAACAGGATCCGGCACCGCGCGCCGATCTTGAGGCCACCCTCAGGGATGCCGAAGCGCTGTTGCTGGACGCTGGGTTCCTTTATCCGCACACCGCCCACGCCCGGATGGCGAAGGTGCGGGGGCTGCTGCAGCGCGCCCAGGTGAGCAGCGAGGAGGTGGCCCTGCTGCGGGGGATGGTGCGTCAGCTGCGCTGGGCAACACGGCAGCCAGCCCCTTAGCTTTCCCAGCGACTCTCCGGCGTTGCCCCGTGCCTCCAGGCCGTCCCCCGCGCAGCCTTCAGCCCACCTGGCGCGGCCCACTGGTTCTGACCCTGCGCCTGCTGGTGCTCGGCGTCGGTCTGGGGGTGGTCACGGGCACAGCGCTGAAGCTGCTGGCGCCCCAGCTGGCGGGCACCAGCGGCGCGAGAAACCAGGGAGGGAACGTGGAGGCCGGTCCGGGCGCTCTGAACGCCCTCACGGGCAGCTCCAGCCTGCCCAAGGGGCGGCCCATGGGCCGCTTCGAACCGCGACAGGAACTGAAGGAACTGAGCCGGCGCTGGGCACAGCTGGCCGCCACCCAGAAGGACCTGCAGGTGAGCGGCTTCCTGTTGGTGCTCGATGACGGCCGTTACGCCCAGCTCCAACCGGATCGGCCCCTGCCGGCGGCGAGCTCAATCAAGAGTCCGATCCTGCTGGCGGCGATGGAGGAGTTCGACACGGGCCGACTGGCCTGGAACGAGCCGCTGGCGATGACCCAGGAGGTGATGGGCGGAGGCGCAGGCTGGATGGCGAGCAGGCCGAAGGGAACCCGTTTCCCCCTCTACCTGGCGGCCACGGACATGATCCGGGTCAGCGACAACACCGCCACCAATCTCCTGATCAAGCGCCTCGGCGGCAGAACCAGCCTCAACGGCCGCTTCGCCCAGCTCGGGCTGACGGCGACGGTGCTGCGCAACTGGCTCCCGGATCTCGATGGCACCAACACCACCAGCAGCCGCGATCTGGCCCGCACGATCGCCCTGGTGGACACCGGCGAGAAGCTCAGCCCCCGGGCCCGCGATCTCTTCCGCGAGATCCTCGGCCACTCCCACACCAACACCCTGATCCCGCTGGGGATGCTTCAGGCCTTCGGCAAGGATGCCGCCGATCCCGACAGCGAGCTTCAGGCTGAGGGGGTGAGCGTGCTCAACAAGACCGGCGACATCGGCATCTCCTACGCCGATGCGGCCCTGATCGAGCTGCCTGATGGCCAGCGGGCCGTGGCCGCCTTCATCGTCAAGGGGCCCTTCAACGACCCCCGCTCCACCGACCTGATCCGGGCGATGGCCGGGGCGATGACCAGGGCGCTGGTGCCGGCCGCCAACCGTGCCGCCGACCGCCGCTGATGCCCGTACCCATCCCCGCCGTCCCCCCCGCCTCGGCGACGGCGCCGGCATCCGTTCCCGCACCGGCCCAGGCGCCACCCAGCTGGCTCCGCCTCCAGGAGGTGCGCCCCCTGAGCGGCGGCCTGGATGCGGTGCCGCTGCTCAACGACAACAACCCGGAACTGATTCAGGCGCCGGGGGTGCTGTTCTCCAGCTTCCCGGTCGGCAATGGTCGCTCAGCGCGGGTCCACCTCAACCAGAGCGTCAGCGGCCGCTTTGATCTGTTCAGCCATCACGTCGTCAAGGGACTGGCCGCCCAACCGCAGGCCACCCTCTGGCTGGGGGTGGTGGCCGGCTCCCGCCGGCCGACGCCGGTGACCCTGCGGTTGCTCGCGGGTTCAACCGCCCTGTCGCAGTCGAGCGATCCGGCCCAGCCTTCGGCCCCCTTCCTGCCCCTGCCGGGCCTGATGCCCCAGAGGGACGCCATGGTCTTCTCAGGACCCGGCAGCCGTGTGGCGGCCGAGCTGCTGGAGAACGTCAGCACCGCCATCGCCCCGAGCGGCCCCCTGCCCGCCGGTCCCTGGATCCTCCCGTCGGGATCTCCAACGCTGCTGATGGCGCTGCCGATCCCGGTCCGGCACCTGGTGCCGCCGCTGAACGGTCGCAATCTGCAGCTGCGCTTCTTCAGTGACGGACCGGTGTCCGTGGCGACGCTGGCCCAGTTCGGTGGCGATCAGCCCCCCGATCCCGCCAGCTGGCAGGC
The DNA here is from genome assembly GCA_903921295.1 of uncultured cyanobacterium. Lineage (GTDB taxonomy): Bacteria > Cyanobacteriota > Cyanobacteriia > PCC-6307 > Cyanobiaceae > CAIXOZ01. The sequence goes on from CAIXOZ010000213.1 coordinate 9,581, forward strand.
CCTTCTCGCGGGTCCCCTCAGTCCGAAGGAGCACACCGCCAGTCCGCGCGGTGCCGCCGGCCCCCTGATCTATTCGCGGGTGAGCGGGCTGCAGCGGGGCAGCCTCTGGCGTGCGGTGCTCAGCGATCCGGGGCAGGCTGATCTGGCGGTGCCGACCGCGCCGATCTCCTGGCCGATCAGCTCCCTGGAGCGGGGGCGGCTGGGCAGCGGCCAGGTTCAGACCGCCGAGCTGAGCGCCTTCTACCCCGGCACCGCCTGGGCCGCCCATGGCAACTACGGCGTCGAATACGACCTCACCCTGCCGCTGGTGAACCGCAGCCAGCGACCGGCCCAACTGATGCTGAGCCTCGATTCCCCCCTCAAGAACGACACCCCGATCGGTGGCCTGCGCTTCCGCAGCAGGCCGGGCCCCCTGGTGACCTTCCGGGGCACCGTGATCGTGCAGGGGCTCGACGCTGACGAAGGCACCGATGCCGGTCCTCGCCGCGCGTTTCACCTGCAGCTCCTGCAGGGCGAAGCGGGCCCGGACCTCGGCCGGGTGAGCCTGGCCCCGGGCGAACGGCGCCGTCTGCGCCTGCGTCTGCTGTATCCCGCCGATGCCACACCGCCCCAGGTGGTGACGCTCAGCCCCGTCACGGCACCGCAGCCGATCAACGGAAGCCCCCAGCCGGGGGCGCGGTTGTGAAACAATCCGCACACTGAGGCGTCCCACCAGGGAGCCGTCAGGTCGTCCGCCCCGCCGCAAGAGCCCGTGAGTCAGAACCGGAAACGCCGGGTCTTCCCCTTCACCGCCATCGTCGGCCAGGAGGAAATGAAGCTGGCCCTGCTGCTGAATGTGATCGATCCGCGCATCGGCGGCGTGATGATCATGGGCGACCGGGGCACGGGCAAAAGCACCACGATCCGGGCCCTCGCCGACCTGCTGCCGGAGATCGAGGTGGTGGCCGGCGACCCCTATAACAGCTCCCCCAGCGATCCCGACCTGCAGAGCGCCGAGGTGCGCCAGCGGGCCGAGCAGGGCGAGACCCTGCCCACCGAGCCCCGTCAGGTGCCGATGGTGGACCTGCCCCTGGGGGCCACGGAGGATCGTCTCTGCGGCACGATCGACATCGAGAAGGCCCTGAGCGAGGGCGTGCGTGCCTTTGAGCCCGGATTGCTGGCCAAGGCCAACCGTGGCCTGCTCTATGTGGATGAGGTGAACCTGCTCGACGACCACCTGGTCGATGTGCTGCTCGACTCCGCCGCCTCCGGCTGGAACACCGTGGAGCGGGAGGGCGTGAGCGTGCGTCACCCGGCCCGGTTCGTGCTGATCGGCTCCGGCAACCCGGAGGAGGGCGAACTGCGTCCCCAGCTGCTCGACCGTTTCGGCATGAGCGTGGAAGTGCGCACGGTGCGCGACCCTGAGCTGCGGGTGCAGGTGGTGGACCAGCGCACCGCCTTCGATGACGATCCCGACGGCTTCAACAACGCCGTCACCGCCACGCAGGAC